>DATEMI010000341.1:0-8406 GCA_035275665.1 Terriglobales bacterium
CATCATTGGGGGAATTGCTTTTGGCTACTACTCGGAGCGTTTCGGGCGCCGACGCATGATGCTGGCAGCTCTCCTGCTATCCATGCTTGTAATGCCATTGTGGGCTTTTGCTTCATCTTTACTTGGTCTAGCCATTGGCGCCTTTTTTATGCAAATGGGCGTGCAGGGCGCATGGGGCATAATTCCGGCCCATCTCAATGAAATGGCGCCAGACGAAGCGCGAGGGCTGGTTCCAGGATTTGCTTATCAGATCGGCATACTTTTGGCGTCACCCACAAACAGTATCGAGTTCGCATTGCGCGACAAACTCGGTTATTCATGGGCGCTGACCGCGTTTGAAATCACGACCATCGTCCTGTTAGCAATCGCAATTGCTTTCGGAAAGGAGCGCCGAGGGCGGAGTTTTTTCAAGGATGGATCGAGCGCGATGCAAGCTGCCGCGATCAGAACGGCAGACTGATCATGCGTGTACTAGAAGTAGAAGACAAGCATGCTGCCCAAAGTGACCGGCGTTGGACTATTAAAGCGATGCCACAATCAGGGCTTCAACACCCCCGTGTTGGTCGTCACCTCTCGCGTTGAGGAGGAGTCTGTGGACGCCGGCGCCGACGATTGCATTTTCAAGCCGTTCGATCTGGGTGAGTTCATTGCCCGGTCCCGGCTGCCGATTCGATTCTTGAAAGGAACCCACTGCATCGTTCCTATTTCGGGAAATAGAATGCCTCCGGCGCGGGACGATAGACTCGGATCATCCACTCAGGTCGCCGCAACTTGCCTGCACCTGAAGCAGCGCGAGTCATCTGCAGCCAGCGGCGATATTCGGCGTGGGCTTTGTTGGTGTCAATGAAGATGTCCCCATATCTCGCGTTCGCTCCTGCCTTGTTGACAGTTACCTTCTGATGCCAGCAATGCTGGCCGCTGATCGGATCCGGTTGAACAGGGAAGATCAGATTTTGGTGTACGCCGGCATCTTCCCAGTGAATTCGAGATGAGTCGGGGTCATCGCTCGCGAATGGCTGAATGCCGTGGATCTGACGCATTTTCCATTGACCCGGAGCAATCTCCACCAGATCGACCAGCGCAGTGGACCAGCGTTCTCCTCCAGAGTCCTCGTGCAGGCGCCAACGACCAAGGTGGTGCGAGCACGCGATCACTCCTGGACGGATCGCTTCTGTGATCCAAGCTTTATCGATGAAGTAGCCGATAGAACTTTCGATTTTCACCAGATCACCGGTGTTGATGCCCAGGCGGTGCGCATCATTGGTGTGCATCCACACGGGATTCTTGTGCGAGATTTCGTATAGCCATTTGGCATTGCCAGAACGGCTGTGTACCAACGTGGGCAAGCGGAACGTGGGGAGCAGCAACATTTCGTTCTTGCTGAAATCTATGTTGTCGCGGTGGACATGGCTTTTGATATAGCCCGGAATCGCGTGCTCAGGCCATCGCCAGTCAGTCAGCGTTTTCGAATAAAACTCGAGCTTGCGTGAAGGCGTAGGAAAGCCGGCATAACTCTTGCCTTCGATTTGGACCCCAATAGACGTTCCATTCTGGGAGATGACGCCGGTTGTCGGGTCCGTGCTGCTATTGCGCAGTTCGTTCGGTTTTAACGTACGATGGTGGAGACCATAACAATTTTCCTCGACCAGAAAAGCTCCGTATTTGCGCATGTACTCCAGCGGAGTGAGGCCCTGAGCGTTCGCCGACTCGGGCAGTCCGGGTACGCTGTTCTCGAAGATCCAGCGGTAATACTCCTCAATTCTGAGCTTTTCTCCGGCACGGTAAGGAGATTCAAAATACTTGCGAATTCCGAGCGATCCATCAGGATCGATTCGCCACGACAATTCAATCCAGAACTCGTCTTCTTCCCAGACTTCGCCCAACCCAGAAATCCGATGAGCCTCGTAGGTGAATTTGAATTTCACGCCTGGTTTTTCCAACGCGACGCGCAACACTGGTTGGCGAAAACCGATCCAGCGCGCGGCGTGCGTCTCCTGGCTCATAAGATCGTGGCGTTCGGATGCGTGTCCCATGGGCAGCACGTAGTCGGAAAACCACGCCGTTTCGCTCCAGATTGGCGTC
The DNA here is from genome assembly GCA_035275665.1 of Terriglobales bacterium. Lineage (GTDB taxonomy): Bacteria > Acidobacteriota > Terriglobia > Terriglobales > Acidobacteriaceae > Gp1-AA112. The sequence continues at coordinate 2,083 of DATEMI010000341.1, forward strand.
AAGCAAACATGGCACTCCACCTTTCGTTCATCCTTGAGGACTTCGATCCAACTCATGCCATCGGGATTGGTCCACACCGGGTTGTAAACGCGGCTGAAATAAACTGCGAGCTTGCCTCTGCCCTCCTTGAGAAAGTGAGGCAGCAAAAAACTCATTTCGAAAAACGCCAGCGGATACTCGCGTGACCAAGACAATTCATTCCACGCATTGGGAGCCGGAGGCATCATCGGTGGGGCGGGAACAAATTTGTTCCAACCACTGGGAGTAGTGCCTCCGACAGTTCCGATCGCTCCCGCGAGCACGTTCAGAAATCCAAGCGCGCGCGCCACTTGCCAGCCGCCAAGGTTACCCGCGGCCGCATTGCGCCACACATGAGAAGCAAAGGCCGATCCGGCACGACCGATTTCGCGCGCCACTTGAATCAAGGTTGCCGCCGGTACTCCAGATTCCTTCTCCGCGAACTCCGGCGTGAATTCCTGGTAGTTCTCTTTCAACACCTCGATGAAGGTGTCGAATGTCTGAGGATTGTCCGCGTACTGCTCGCGGAGGTACTCCTCCCAGTTCACCCAACGACGGACAAAATCACGGTCGTAGAGTTGTTCCCGAATCAGGACATTGCACATCGCGAGCAGCAAGGCTGCTTCGCTTCCTGGCCATGGCGAAAGCCAGTAATCTGCTTTGGTAGCAGTATTGGACAATCGGGTATCGATCACGCAGATCTTTGCGCCGTTGGCCTTGCTTTCCATGATTCGCTGTGCGTGCGGATTGAAATAATGCCCGGCTTCCAGGTGCGAACTAAGAAGAAGAATGAAACGCGCATTGGAGTAATCGGGCGAAGGGCGGTCCAGGCCATGCCAGAATGCGTAACCTGTCCGCGCTCCGGAGGAACACACGTTGGTGTGGCTGTTGTGGCCGTCGATACCCCAGGCATGCAGGACGCGCTGGTTATAAATGAGTTCATGGCCGGGGCGTCCGACGTGGTACATGATTTCGTTCTTGCGTCCGTCTTGAAGCGCCTGCCGTATACGTGGAGCCAGATCGTCTAGGACTTGATCCCATGTAACTCGCTCCCATTTGCCTTCGCCTCTTTTGCCTACGCGGCGGAGCGGATACAGAATGCGCTCAGGATCATTTACCTGATTGATCGTTGCCGGTCCTTTGGCACAATTCCTGCCACGGCTTCCAGGATGCTCAGGATTACCTTCGAATTTCTGTATCCGCATGCTGTCTTTGTCGACATAGGCGAGCAGTCCGCAGGCGGCTTCACAGTTGAAGCAGATGGTCGGTATCAGCGAATAGCGTTTCTCCACTTTGCGCGGCCACTGCGATGAGTCATATTCGATCCAGTTATCCCATCGCTCGGGCGGAGGAAAGCTGGCGAGGTCATCCGCCGGCGGATCCAACCTGAGTGCATCAGGATTGAGGGGGAGTTTGGCTTTCATCTTGTTTAGCTCAAGGGCACCGATTGTCCTGCTTTTACCCAGAGATCCTCGAGCGAAAATAGTCCCGGTAGCGCCGCTAAGGACGCGATCCACATAGCGCGTGAAGATATCAGCGACAACAGAAATAAGGCGCTCAACACAATAGGAAGAACCTGTCCAAAAACAATGGTCAGAACCCAAAACCGAAGCGCGTACTGACCTTTTACAAGCGTGCGCATCGCCAGTCGCGCATCTTCGCTCACGTGAGGAAGAACGATTTCAAATAGAACCATAACGAAACTTGCCGCCAGAGAGATGAGCAAAATCAGCGACGCTCGGCTCATAAAATCTGCTTGTGCGCGATTTATTGCTGCTGAAATACATAGGCAGGCAGAGCCGGCGATGAATGCTTGCGCGAGCAGGTGCCAGAGAAACATTGGACTCTGCCAGAGGTCGCGTCCCTTCGCCTGGGCGAAAAGAAACGCCGAATAGCAGGCGCTTGCAATTGCCAGTGCGGCGGTGCAGCCAGCCAGGAGAGTCGGTACCTGCGAGGTAAACAAACCTGCAAGCAGCCACAGCACGCTTGCCGCGCCATACATCATCAGGATGTATCCGCCGAGCACCAGCCACGAACGGAAATTAGACTTAGTGAATAAGTACAAGAAGCGATCAGGACGCTTGAGGTCAAATACCAGCAGCAGAGTCGTCAGGAGGAGTGCGCCAAGTGCAAGAATGGGACTCACAATATTAATGAGTCTCCCACCGCTCCCAAGAGCAAGCAGAATGGCGGCGACGAGAAGCACTCCGGCAGCGATCGATTTGGTCCAAAGATAAGCAGCGATTTTCCAGCCCCACGCTGCAGGATGTGCTACGTCATACACTTCGCGAGTGGTCGCCGCGTTGAACTCACCTTGACTGCCGTCTGAATTCTTGCGCTCAGCCCACGCATAACTGTTTTGGCGCGACAGTCGCGTTGGCTCGAGTACATCACCTTCAACGCCCACATAGAACAACTTCGGCTGAGTGCCCTTCTGTGGTTTGCGCACCGACACGTTTTCCGCCGCGACCATGCGGCTCACTTCGCTGGCGGGATTGTCGAGATCGCCCGCAACGATCGCCTGCGTGGGACAGACGATCACGCAGGCAGGCTGTAGGTTGGTCTCAATGCGGTGGGCACAAAAGTTGCACTTGGCGGCTGTGTTCGTGTTTGGATCGATGTAGAGCGCGTCGTAAGGACAAGCTTGCATGCAGCTCTTACAACCGATGCAGCGCTCGCTGTCGAAATCGACGATGCCGTCGGAACGCCGGTATAGCGCTCGCGTTGGGCAGATCTCAATGCAGGGAGCCGCGTCGCAATGGTTGCAACGCATGACTCCGAAGTGCCGACTGGTGTGAGGGAACTGGCCCTTCTCGATGTGCTTTACCCAAGTGCGAAACACGCCAACTGGGACATGGTTCTCCTCTTTGCAAGCCACAGTACAGGCATGACACCCGATACATCGATTCTGGTCGAGTACAAACCCATAGCGCATGAGGATTTAGGCTCTCTCTTTTGCGCGGCACCGCAAGTGATCAATGGAGCCATCTGCGAGGATGAGCCGCGATCGCGCAGGCGTGACTTGTGAGTTTAACCATCCGGCCAATTTTGCAGTCGTGTTTAAGAATAGAGGTTGCGAGGTCAATGTCGTCTTTTCGTATTTCGCTGCATTGTACAATATCAATCGATTGCTATTGATTAGAAACTTGGCTACAATCGCAATCCTCAACGCTGCTTCCGATCCAACTTAAGTGCCAAAAATATCGACGTACGACAAAACACCGGTGGTGCCGGTCTCTTCGTCATCCCGAGACTGCAGCGTTGGTTGGAGCGCTGTAGTGGAGCAGCTCCGCTCCGAAGTCAAACGACGTCCATTCGTTATTTGCGTGGAATGCTATCCAGGGTGTTTCGAGCAAGAAATTCAGCGCGAACTAGTCGGTGGTCTACAACCTGGGGCCGTGGTTCCCGCGCTGGACTGCTATCTGTCTGAAAGCGCAATCAAGGCTCTCTGCGAACCCGATTTGGGCGACGATCCGGTATTCGGCCGCATGAATCGCCACTGCATCGGCGATTTTCTCGATGCTTCAAAGGTCGAAAAAGCGCGTGGGCAGATTTCTAAGTGTCCAGATCTGATACTCGTAATCGGAACTGGTGCTTCAGTGATAGCTGAGCACTGGGACCTGCTCGTCTATGCAGACATGGCGCGATGGGAAATTCAGTTGCGGCAGCGCGCCGGCAGAGTAGGGAATCTCGGTTTACACAATGCCGAGGAGCGTGCGTCACTGAAGTACAAACGAGGCTTCTTCGTGGACTGGCGCGCGGCAGACAGATTGAAGAAGGGCCTCTTTGAGCGCATCGATTATCTGCTCGACACCAATGACTCGAAAACTCCAAAGATGATCGGGGGCGAAGACTTCCTTCGCGGTCTGTGCGTTGCAGCCGAAAGGCCTTTTCGTGTCGTTCCATTCTTCGATCCGGGACCGTGGGGCGGTCAATGGATGAGGGAGATTTGCGATCTTTCTCCTGATCAACCGAACTACGCCTGGTGTTTCGATTGTGTTCCCGAGGAGAACAGTCTACTGCTTGGTTTCGGCGATGTTGCCGTCGAGGTGCCGTCGATTGATCTGGTCTTTCGGCATCCTCGTGAACTTCTGGGCGATGCAGTACACGGACGGTTTGGCGAAGAATTTCCAATTCGGTTCGATTTCCTCGACACCATGGAAGGTGGCAATCTCTCTTTTCAGGTGCACCCACTGACGCAATATATCCAGGAACATTTCGGAATGCATTACACACAGGATGAGAGTTATTACCTTCTGGATGCGGCAGAGGATGCGTCGGTCTATCTCGGCCTGAAGGAGAACATCGAGCCGAGCGCAATGATTGCGGATTTGCGAAAAGCTCAGCAAGGCGGTTTCGACTTTCCGGCGGACAAGTATGTAAATCAATGGCCCGCTCGCAAACACGATCACTTTCTGATTCCTGCCGGCACTCCCCACTGCTCCGGGCGAAACAGCATGGTGCTCGAGATCAGCGCGACGCCATACATCTTTACTTTCAAAATGTGGGACTGGGGGCGATTGGGCCTCGACGGCCTTCCGCGGCCAATTCACCTGGAGCATGGCATCAACAATATTCAGTGGGATCGGACTACTACTTGGGTAAAGAAGAATCTCGTGAACAGGATCAGTCCTGTTCAGCAGGGAGATGGATGGTGCGAGGAGCGAACCGGACTGCACGAGCGCGAATTCATTGAAACGCGTCGCCACTGGTTTACTAAGCGCGTGCCTCACGATACGAACGGCGGAGTCAACGTCCTGAATTTGTGTGAGGGCGAAGAAGTGATCGTGGAAAGTCCCTCTTCGAGTTTCCCGCCGCTGATCGTTCATTACGCCGAAACTTTCATCGTGCCGGCATCGGTGGGTTCTTACACCATCCGACCACATGGTCAGTCACTGGGAAGAAAGTGCGCAACGATTAAGGCATTCGTCCGGACCGGAGCTTAGGCGTTAATCCGCCAGAGAACGAAAAAATGGAATCGACTACTGCTGGATTAGCGCTGTTGATCATAGCTGGAATCGCGAATGCCAGCTTTGCCCTGCCGATGAAATTCACTCGCAAATGGGCGTGGGAAAACACATGGCTGGTTTTTTCAATTCTTGCTTTGGTCGTGCTGCCGGTGATCACGACCTTTGCAACCGTCCCTGCACTCGGCTCTGTGTATCGCGAAGCGGGCGCCAGGATCGTGACTGAAGTTGCGCTGTTTGGAGCCGGTTGGGGTGTAGCCCAAGTGCTGTTTGGACTCGCGATCGATGCCATTGGGATTGCCCTCGCGTTTTCTATTGTGCTGGGACTCTCTGCCGCACTCGGCAGTTTGATTCCGTTGATCTGGTTGCATTCGGAAAAAGTTTTCGCTCCCGCGGGCTTCGCTGACATCGGAGGCGTGATTCTGGTGATCGCTGGTGTAACCGTCTGCGCTGTTGCAGGGCGGAAACGTGAGCGCTCGCAGGCAACTCCGGCTGCTCGGACTTCGAATTCGTCATTCGGGCGCGGACTCGCACTGGCACTCATCAGCGGCATCTGCGCCGCGCTCATGAACTTCGGCATTGCTTTTGGCGGTCCTTTGATCTCTGCCGCAGCACGCCTTGGTTCCAAGCCCCAGTGGACCATCAATGCAGTATGGCTGCCTCTGATGACGGCGGGAGCGGTACCCAACCTTGTTTATTGCGTTCATCTGATCCGACGAAACCGATCAGCCGATAACTTCTCGCAGAGCACCACAGGCAGCTACTGGCTGTTGGCGCTGATCATGGCGGTTTTCTGGTTAGGCAGCACACTCTTATATGGAATTGCCAGCACGAAACTCGGAGCACTCGGTCCGGCAGTCGGCTGGCCGTTGTTTATGTCGCTGATCGTAATCACAGCAAGCCTACTGGGTGTGTTTACTGGTGAGTGGAAAAACACGGGCATGAAGCCGCTCGCCATTCAATTAAGTGGCGTTGTGATTTTGGTCGTCGCCGTCGTGATTCTGTCGCGTGCCAGTCTTTACGTTTAAAGAAAACAGATGAGAGCCATCGCAATTGACTTAGGAGGATCGCACGCTACGGTTGCAGCCGTGGAGGAGCTGCGGATCCTCGGATTGACGGAAATTTCACTGGATTCTCTGCAGGGTCTCGGTCCGGCACTGCCACTACTCACGAGCGCAATTCGCGATGTGCTCGCGCGCGCTGGTCTTCAGATTAGCGACCTCTCGGCCGTGGTCATGAGCTTCTGCGGTCTTGCCGATGTCAAGACGGGGCGAGTGGTTTCGACAAACAAGAAATACGACGATGCGATTCAGATCGATCTCCCCAGTTAGTCCCAGCG
>DATEMI010000342.1:0-2727 GCA_035275665.1 Terriglobales bacterium
GGTCGCAATCACTTTCCAACTGGGCCAATGTAAGGGCAAAACCGGCATCAGTATTTTCTACTCACAAAATCGATGTGTTTTAGGGGATAGTCAGAAGTATCTTATTCTCGCGCCGCCGGTTGGGACGACTCCGGGTAGTCAAAACCAGCCAAGAGGAAGGCGTTGCTGCTCACGAGGCAGACTGCAGGAAGAGATTCGAAATCTGGGATTTTGTGCGGGCATTTCTGCCGAAACGGCGTGCACTTCGGCCACGCACTTTCGCACACACTTACGGCACGACAGCGCGGCAGTCCGTTTGCTCGATGATCTCATCTCGAAAGTCGGGCGGACGTCTACTGCGCCTTCGCACCAGTCTTTCCGGCTGAAAGCGTCCGGAGAAGCGCCGGCAGTGTCGCTCTCTGCGCCCCGAAAGCGCGCGTCAAATGAAGCCGGGCTGTGAGCGGATTGATCCGGAAGATGTGTGACGGCACGAGGGCTACCGGGAACTCCTGACGATCGAACTCCGGTTTCAACTGGTGGAGGAGATCGACCGAAGAGGTGAAATAGAGGACCAGCCGGACCTGACGTTCACTGGCAATCATGGAGATGAGTTCGCGGTACCGGTCCGAAGACTTGAGAGACCGCTCGTACTCGATCGCGATCCTGAACGTATTTGCTTCCCATTGGACGTCCGCAATGGCGTCGTAATCCTTCGCCAGGGGAAGATCAATCGACTGGTTAATGGACCGGACTTCAAGATCACCAGCCCACTCCCGGAGCAGGCCAGCCCTGCGAAACGCTGCACGGATTTCCGACAGTTCGAGGTAATGGTGCATTTGGCTTGCCTTGGCGAGCGTTCGTGATTCGGACGTAATGCTCACCAGTCCCTGACCGCAGGATTCGAGGCACGCGAGTCCCTCGCGCGTGATTGTGTAGACCGGCCCCACAAAGGGCGGCTGCGGAGGCAGCTTATCCGCCATCCCGGCGCGTACAAGTCGCTCAATTCTCCAGTTAAAAGATCGTCTTGCTGATTCGATTCCGTTGGCCTGAATGTGCTCCGACAGTTGGCGGTGCGAGATGAAGGTGGCGTTCCGGATGGCCAGCATTAGCGGCAGATCCCGTTCCCAGTTGAAGTGGATGTAAGGCGATCGCTCTGCGGACGCCGGGATTATTTGGGCTGAATTCCGTTCCATGTAACCTCCCATTTCCCAGTTTCTGTTCGTAGTTCGGCGCCGGGGACTGCCAGGATCAATGTCTCCTGAACGCCGCGTAACGCGCTCGCGGCGATCACGGCCACGCCCCCGTCGTACCAGCAGCTGTCGAAATCGATGCGGCCGATGGCCGTACTCCGAGCGCAAAGAAGCAGGCAATCGACGCGCACAGCGGAGCCAACAGGTTTCCCAAGCAGGAGCCGGTTCCATTCACCACGCCGTTCCGGTCCTGGACTGTGGTAGCAGCCGTTCTCAAAATTGCGGGCACCTGTCGTCTGGGTATGCGGCGCGAGATTGATCCTCACAACCCCGGAAACGTGCCAGAGTCGCCGCTCACGAGAACCGCAGCGGAAGCCTGTGGTGTTGAATACCGCGGCACGAACGGAAAAGCGTAATGGATCTGACGCCTGATTGCCCGGCCGCAGCCACCACAACGATCCGAAGCTGAGACACCGAATCACCACCTGCTGACCTCCTTCAGGCTGTCTGCACTTTCGATTTCCGTTGCCCTTCCAGGCTATCGTGCGCTTTGCTCAAACGCTCGCGGAGATTGGTAATCTGGTTGTCCTTGGCCTGGAGCTGTGCCGTCTTTCGCTGCAGTTTGGTCTCTACTTCTGCGAGTTGCGCCCTCAGATGCCCGATCTCGGAGTTTTCAGTTTCGTCTTTCTGTGAGCCATTCGGAGTGACCGCAGCCGGTGGTGGAACGGTCTGAGCTGTTACCCCTTGCTCCTCCCGCGCCTGACTGAAGTCCAACTCAGGCTGGACGGGATCGCGGGAAAGATCCGCAATCTGCTCGACGAGCCGCTGCCTTTCGCTATCAAGCGTGTTGTACCGGTCGACCAGCGCATTGTGTTTGGCGATCACTTCGAGAGCCTTAGCGCGTGAGCCGATGTACGCATTGAAGAGCTGGGTGACGATATCGGCGGAGATCGCGAGCCGCCGTTCCCGGTCTCTCAGCAGCCAGCCATTTCCCGTGAGCGACACGCCGAAACCCATTCCGAGCAGGATCAGGCTCCAGAAATAGAGCTGATGCATCGTGTTTTCGAAGACCTCCTTTCGCCAGTCTCCAACCGCGGCGCCGTAGTCTTTGTTTTGGGGATTGATCCCGGCAAGTGTCGTCTCGATGATGCCCTTGTGTCGTCGAGTCTGCCACTGGTGCGCCATCGGATCGTACGAGCTGCGGTCGGCCTGCAACGCACTCGCAGTTGCGGCCAGCGACAAAAAGACGACTGCGAGCAGGACGTAACCCTTCATTTCTTCCGCCTCCTTTGTCTTTTCTCTTCGAGTTCCGGCGTCGGAAAGCTCAGGTTCAGGCCGTGCGTGTCCGACGCCAGCGTCAGCAGTTTTGGATACACGTTCATCGGCACGCGTGGCAGCCAGTGGCTCGACGCCTTCCGAATGTGCAGGTGCTTGTGGATCGTGCCGAGGATCGGATCGGTCACCAGCATTTCCGTCTGGCCGATCGGCATCTTCTTGATGTGCTCGTCCTGCGCCAGCGTGTCCTTGATTTCCGTCTGGCTGCCCTCGGTTCCTTCCT
>DATEMI010000343.1:0-11603 GCA_035275665.1 Terriglobales bacterium
CTGCGTGGCGGCAGCACAAGTGCACGTTCGCCAAGCAACTAATCGGGGTTCCGGCAAAGTGCATTGCCATGGGCACCCCGCATTCTTCGGCCATGTCCCAATTTATGAGTCTCGAGAATTCCCGCCTGCGATCGCCAAATCGGGATGAATTTTGCTGACTGCGTGTCTTTCACAAAGCGCTCTGAATGGTTCTTTCAGGTAAATGTCCTCTCCGGTGAGGATGGGAGTCGGGCTCTGATCAGAAATAAGAATCTTCGCAAACTTGCAGGACTTCAGGACCACATCCGTGATCCTCTTCTTTTCGCTTTGATTGAGTGACTGACCCAAAACCGCAACCGAAAAGGAATGGCCTTCGCACTGCGTTTTGACCTGCCGGAGATCACATGCCTGAGTGACCGTGTAGCCAGCCTTTCCAGAATTAACCTTCTGGTCTGCATGGCGGCATCGTTTATGCTGATACACAAAATGTCCAGCTTGCGTCGAGCCATGTAGCATCATGCCATAGCGGGCTGCAATCTATTCCGAGGTTGCCGCCGTTCTTGATTTTCTCTTGACCTTCCCGAGCGCAATGTCCGCTAATTCGAGGTAGCGGTTGTCCATCCTAGCCGATGAAACGTGAGCGGCATTGGCTGCGCGATCCTGGCGCTTGCGCAGCAGGTCGTAGTCAATCGATAAACGTATTCGAGGTCATCGCCCGGCTTGGCAGTAGTGCTCCGAGAGGTTTAATTCAAAAGCGCCGCTGGTTCACTTGCGACGACAGCCGACGTAACAACACCCGAACCGGCGGAATCGGGAGGGCGGAGTTCGAGGAGAGTGACGGGTTACGGGTGGAGCGCGGTGAGTGCCAAACTGGGTTTGGTTTTATGTCTAATAAACAGCAATGGGAAAGTGTGAGCCACCCGCAGCTTTTTAGCGGCAAATTCATTATGTTGTCCTTACGCCTTATTTATAAGAGTTTTCTCAAAATAACTGAAAGATGCTGCAGGTTCTTACGAATACTTTTGTGGTTTTGTTTGGCTTCGGGATTGTGGGCTCGGCGATTGTTGTGACGGTGACTTTTATTGAGGACATCCGCGAGCTCGGGCCTGACAGGAAATCGGAACCCGAAACAAAAACCGATGTCGCAGAAATTGCGAAATAAACCGCTCACAGTTTTGAAATTGATTTCGTTCGTTAGGAGGCGATAGGCAGGCTGAAAGAAAAGACGGAGCCATGCCCGAGCTGGCTGGCCACGTCAATGCGGCCGCCATGTGCTTCGACGATCGCCTTCACAATGGCCAATCCCATTCCGGTACCTTGAATGCGGTAGCGCTGGCTCTGTCCACGGTAAAATTTGTCGAAAATGAGTGAGCGCTCAAGGTCGTCGATTCCGTTTCCACGATCGGCAACGTTCGTTATGAGGCGGTCGCCCTTCACTTCAGAGCTGATGAAGATCGGCGATTCCGGTTGCGAGTACTTGACTGCGTTCTCGAGAAGATGACGGAGCACTTTCGTGATCCACATAGCGTCCATCAGGGCAAATGGAAGTTGCTCTGGAACGCGCACCTCCACTGGATTGCCGGCGAGTATTTGCCTGGATTCCTCAAGAGCAGTGTCAATTACGTCTCGAATTGGATGGGGACGAAGCTCAAGTTTGACCTCCTTCGCATCCAACTGAGCCATCTCAACTGCTTCACCTACAAGACGGTTCAGCCGCTCACTCTCCTCGTCGATGACAGTGAGCAGTTCTTGACGCTGTTCAGGAGCAAGTTGCGCTTCGCTCAAAAGACTACTAACGGAAGCTTTGATGGACGTAAGGGGAGTACGAAATTCGTGAGTGACCGAATCGAGCAGCGCCGATCGTAGACGCTCACTCTCGCGTGCGGCCTCTGTGTGCGTGAGCTTTTCGACAGCCGCAGCACGTTCGATTGCCACAGCAATCAGGCTTCCTACGGCCTCAAGCGTCTCTTGGGAAAAACTGCTTCCACCCAGGGCAAGGACCCCTATCGTGCGCGTTCCCATGCGAATGGGAACCAGGCTCAGGCTGCGGTCACGATCGATCACGAGTTCAGAACGCGCGGCAGCAATCTTTAATTCATCGTTCGCGATCTCGTGATCGGCATGTGTAAAGCGATAAATACGATCGCGATCAATGATGTAGATGGACGCGGCCTTCACCTGGAACGTATCGGCCAGATACCGAGGGATGAGGTTCAGCAACTCGACTACATTTTCACTTGTCAAAAGCTGCTGGCTGAAGGAATAGAGCCGCTCCGTTTCATGACGACGCGCATCCGCTTCGCGCGCTTCACGCCGTACACGCTCAGAGAGGTTGCTCGAGACTACCGCAGTAACCAGGAAGGCGAGCAGTGCTACCCAGTTTTGCGTGTCGGCAATAGTGAAGGTGCCGACGGGAGGAAGGAAAAAGAAGTTGAAGGCCAGAGCGGCAACAAAGGACATGAACACGGCAACCGTCAGGCCCCAATTAGTAGAAACGATGAGCACTCCAAGCAAAAAACACAATGCGACGGTAGTTGGATTTACCCTCACTACGCTCTTGCAGATATACGTAATAACAGCGACAACCAGGACAACGGCGACGAATCTCAGCGTTTTTTTCAGCGCAGCCTGCACGCGGCGATTTTAGCCGAATTCGACAACTCGCAACGTATCACGCAAGAATGGGAAGCCCATGCCGAAGACTCCGGAAGAATGGTTGGAGCAAACCGCCCCAGAAAAGCGAGGGGGCGTTTTCAAGCTGATCCTTGGCTATGCTCCTGGAGTTGGCAAGACCTACAACATGCTAAGCGAGGCGATCCGCCGGCATCGTCGTGGAGAGGACGTGGTCGTAGGTCTAATTGAGACTCACGGTCGCAAGGGCATCGCTGAATTAGTCGAGCAGTTGGAGGTTGTGCCGCGTAGAAAGCTCGAATACAAAGGTACGATCTTCGAAGAGATGGATGTCGATGCGATCATCGCGCGGAGACCGCAAGTTGCGCTTATCGATGAATTTGCTCACACCAATGTAGAAGGCAGCAAGCATCGCAAGCGTTACGAAGACGTCCTGGAGTTGCTCGACAACAAAATAGACGTAATCTCCACGATGAACATTCAGCACCTGGAGAGCATGAATCCGATGGTGCAGAGCATCACTGGAATTCAGGTGCGGGAAACCGTTCCCGATTGGGTACTGCAGCGCGCGGACGAAGTCGTTATGGCTGACCTCACGCCGGAAGCGTTGCAGACGCGAATGCATCGCGGCGATATCTATCCGGTGGATCGGGCCGAGAAAGCGCTGAAGAATTTTTTTCGTCGCGGCAACTTGATCGCGCTGCGTGAACTTGCTCTTAGACAAGTGACGCACGCGGTTGATCGGAGCCTGGACGAATATCTCAAGAAAAAGAACATCGACCAGAACTGGGGAGTACGCGAGAAGATTGCGGTCTGCATCAGCGCCCATCCTGAGTCACAGCAGCTCATCGCTCGAGGAGCGAGAATCGCTGATGGCATCGATGCCGACTTCTTTTGCGTTTACGTGGAGCAGGAGAGAGATCGCGATCCGGAGAACGCGCGCAGCTTGAATGCCAATTTCCAATTCGCCGAAAATCTGTCCGGAAAGATTGTGCGGCTTAAAGGAAAGGACATCGCTTCCGCAGTGGCTGAGTTCGTACGCGACGAGCACATTACGCAGGTTGTGTTCGGACGCTCGGCAGTCGGAGGCTGGCGCGAGTATCTGTATCTCGGAGCAATTCAGCGGTTCATGCGGAATGCTCCGCCGGTGGACGTACACATCATCACGCAGAGGGCAGATTAGTGGCAGGCCGCCGCATACTCGTGGTGGACGATGAGCCGCAGATCACGCGCGTGCTCCGAACGACTCTTTCCAGTCACGGCTACGAAATCCGCGTCGCGAATGACGCGGAGGCTGCACTCGACGTCGTCAACGACTGGCCGCCGGAGCTGATCATCACAGATCTCTCCATGCCAAACATCAGCGGAATTGAGCTCACGAAGAGAGTGCGTAGCAAATCGGAAGTCCCCATCATCGTTTTGTCCGTAAAGGGTGAGGAGCGCTCAAAGATCGAAGCTCTTGATGCGGGCGCCGACGACTACGTCACCAAACCATTCAGCATGAATGAACTGCTGGCTCGCGTGCGAGCGAATCTGCGGCGCTTCTCTCCACCTCCGGCAGAAGAACAGGAAATCGAAGTTGGGGATTTCAAAATCGATCTCGCAGGACATCGAATCATGGTTCGCGACGAAGAGGTCAGACTTACTCCAAAAGAGTTTGATCTGCTCGTCTACTTTGCACGTCATCCGGAAAAGGTTATCACACACGCGGTGCTCTTGCGCTCGGTATGGGGAGCACAGAGCGTGAATCAGAACGAATATCTGCGCGTCTTTGTCGGCCAACTCCGCAAAAAACTCGAAGGCGGCGGGGATAAACACTACATCGTTACCGAACCTTGGATCGGATACCGCTTCACTCCGGGCGAGTAAGCTCCTACTTCATAAATCCTACAGTTCACCATGCTTGACCTGCGCCTGATACTTTGGGCTTGCATTTGCGGAGCTTCCTGCTGCTCTTAGCAAAATCTTTATGACTGCCTTAGCCCGACCTTACTGTCCGGTTCGTAAATTGATGCTGGATGGTCCTGAAGTTGATTACGGCATTAAGTCGGAGCGGCGCTTTCTGGGAATCCGTCAACACAGCGATGGTTATTGCGATGGCGTTTTCCTTTTTGGCACTGCCTGCGGCGCGTAGCCAGGATGCTCCAGATCCCGGAACAGGTGCGAACGGCGGTGCCAATGCTCCTGCAGCAACACCACTCGCTATGCCCAGCATCACGGGACCACTTCAGGCGGCGCCTCCCATCGTCTTTGAAGGCGGACCTTTCGGCAAACTGAACTTGAACGCGATCGTGAGCGGTATAGGAGTTTGGCAGGGGAATCACATAGCCGGCGATCACTCGACAGAGGCGGCTGTTAGCAACGGCCAGATATTCCTACAAAAGACCACCGACTGGTGGCAATTTTATGTTCAGGCCGGCGCCTACAACATTCTGACTCTTGGCACTCCCTTCCTCTCAACCGACAAAGCGATTTCCGATCTCTTCGGCCCAGTTCCAGTTTGGTACGTGAAGTTGGCCCCGGCAAAGAATACGTCCATCATGGTCGGCTCATTGCCCACATTGATGGGCGCGGAATACACGTTTGACTTTCAGAACATGAACATTAACCGCGGCCTGTTGTGGAACCAGGAGAACGATATCAATCGCGGAATTCAAGTGAACCAGACGCTCGGCAAATTTACGGCTTCGCTCAGTTGGAACGATGGTTACTTTTCGAATCGCTACTCATGGCTGAGCGGTTCGCTCACTTACGCCAACGGTCCACAGAGCCTGTCATTCGTTGGCATGGGAAATCTTGGGCAAACCGCGTTCCAGACTCTCGCAACACCTGTGCAGAACAACGGCGCGATGTACGCCGTGATCTACACGTACACGAAGAGCGGATGGATCGTGCAACCCTATTATCAATACAGCAACGTTCCTACGAATCCGGCTGTGGGGGTTAGGCGCGGAGCCTCAACCAATGGCGGCGCGCTGCTCGTGAGCCGCACACTCAAGCGCGGCTTTTCGCTCGCAAGTCGCGGCGAATATCTCGCAAGCACGGGCAACAGCGCAGAGAGATCGGTCAATTTGATGTACGGCCCGGGCAGCTCGGCCTGGTCGATCACGCTGACGCCAACCTTCCAATATCGCCGATTCTTTGCACGAGGAGATCTGTCGTTCGTGCGCGCGAACAATATTGCACCCAGCGCGGCTTTCGGTCCGGCAGGCACGAATCGGAATCAACCGCGTGTAGTGGTGGAAGTGGGATTCCTGTTTTGATGGGCCGCAAGCATATGCATGGTAGGAGCAACTATGAAAGACCTGATTTTCATTTTGGTAACGATTGTCTTCTTCGCGTTTTCGATCGCCTACGTTCACTTTTGTGAACGCGTGAAGTAGGAGGAACGCATGCACGCCGAATCCGCTGTGATGCTCGTGATTTGCTTCCTGATGACGGTGTATCTGTTTTACGCGTTGCTGCGTCCGGAGAAGTTCTGATGACAGTAAACGGATGGTTTCAAATTCTGTTCTTCTTCGCGCTGATGCTCGCGGTTACCAAGCCGCTAGGCATCTTCATGGCGCGCGTCTTCAATCGCGAGCGCACTTTCATGGATCCGGTGCTGCGTCCGATCGAGAAGTTGATCTATCGCACGACCGGTGTCGATGAAAACCGCGAAATGCGCTGGACGGAGTACGCAATCGCCATGCTGCTGTTTAGCGCAGTATCGATGCTCGTGCTTTACATCATGCAGCGGGGGCAATTGCACCTGCCCTGGAATCCGCAGAAGCTTGCCGGAGTTGGTCCCGATTTGGCCTTCAATACCGCCGCGTCGTTCACCACCAACACGAATTGGCAGAACTACAGCGGCGAGACCACGATGAGCTACTTCACGCAGATGGCGGGCCTCGCGTACCACAACTTCGTTTCAGCTGCGGTGGGCATTGCGCTGGCAATTGCGTTCATTCGCGGCATCGTCCGGCGCAATAAGGAAACCATCGGCAACTTTTGGGTTGATCTTGTCCGTTGCACACTGTGGGTGCTCATGCCTGGTTGTGTGATTGGTGCGTTGCTGCTGGTGTGGCAGGGAGTGCCACAGAACTTCAGGCCCTATGACGTTGCCAAGCTGGTGGAACCGCAACACGTGCAGAAGACAGGTCCGGATGGCAAGCCGATGGTGGACGCGAATGGAAACCCGGTAATGGACACAGTCACCGACCAGAACATCGCGCAGGGACCCGTGGCGTCGCAAGAAATTATCAAGGAGCTTGGAACGAACGGCGGAGGCTTCTTTAACGCCAACAGCGCTAATCCCTTTGAGAATCCCACGCCTCTCTCAAATTTGATCGAGATGTTCTGCATCTTCGCGATCTCCTCAGGACTTACATACACGCTTGGTAGGATGACGGGATCGCAGAAACATGGCTGGGCGGTCTGGTCCGCGATGGCGATTCTCTTCTTCGCAGGGGTGATCACGACTTATTGGGCGGAATCGCGCGGCAATCCCCTGCTCGGCGGAACCGATCAGCGTGTGACCGCATTGCAGGCCGGCGGCAATATGGAGGGTAAAGAGGTCCGTTTTGGGATTGCTAACACTGCGCTTTGGGCAACGATTACCACGGACACAAGCTGCGGAGCGGTGAACGGATTTCACGATTCCTTCACGCCCATCGGCGGGATGGTCCCCCTGGCGAACATGATGCTGAGTGAAACCATCTTCGGCGGCGTGGGCGCCGGGATGTACGGCGTTCTCATCTACATCGTGCTGGCCGTATTTATCGCCGGACTGATGGTCGGGCGCACGCCGGAGTACTTGGGCAAAAAGATAGAAGCCTACGACGTAAAAATGGCCATGCTCGTCTCGCTCGTATTCCCTCTGGCCATTCTGTCGCTTGCTGCAATCTCTGTTCTGTATCAATTTGGGACTTCGAGCATCAGCAATCCAGGTCCGCACGGGCTGTCGCAGGTTCTGTACGCATTCACGTCAACTGCGGCAAATAACGGTTCCGCGTTCGGCGGATTGAATGGCAACACTCTTTACTACAACACCGCTCTGGGCGTGAACACGCTCATCGGGCGATTCCTGATGATCATTCCTATGCTGGGGATTGCCGGCAATCTGGCGCGTAAAAAGTATGTGCCCCCCTCATTGGGAACGTTTCCGGTGACGACGCCGCTGTTCAGTGTTTTGCTCATCGGAGTGATACTGATCGTCGGGGCCCTGACCTTCTTTCCGGCCCTCAGCCTTGGGCCGATTCTTGAACATCTGTTGATGGCAGCCGGTAAAACCTTCTAGATCGGAGACAACGATGCATGACTCTACTTTCCGCTTTTGGGCTGTTTGCAGTGACGGCCATGCTGATTACGTACGCGCTCGAGGAGCGCAGCGCCTGGTTCGTTCTGGCATTCGCGTTCTCGTGCCTGCTTGGCTCAACGTACGGGTTCCTTCAGGGCGCGTGGCCGTTCGGATTGGTTGAGGCGGTGTGGTCAGGAATTGCATTGAAGCGGTGGTGGATCAGAAGAGTTGAGGAAGTGAGGTAAGGATGGCCAGGTCGAAAGTCGTTTGGGAATGGAAAATTGTCCGGCGCGCACTTCGGGACTCGGTACTCAAGCTGAATCCACGCAAGATGATGCGCAATCCCGTAATGTTCGTGGTTGAAGTCGGCAGCGTGATCACGACCGTACTGCTCTTCCGCAACCACACGCATTTTAAGTTCAACCTGCAGATTACGTTGTGGCTGTGGTTCACCGTAGCTTTCGCCAACTTCGCGGAAGCCATGGCGGAAGGTCGCGGCAAGGCGCAGGCCGACACGCTGCGTACGGCACGGTCCGAGACACAAGCACATCTTTTGATGCCCGAAGGCACCATCGAAACGATTCCCAGTTCGAAACTGCGGGCTGAGGATGTCGTGATCTGCTGTGCCGGAGAGTTCATTCCATCTGACGGCGAGATCATCGAGGGCATAGCCTCAGTGGACGAATCCGCGATTACTGGCGAATCGGCTCCGGTGATTCGCGAAGCGGGCGGAGATCGATCTGCGGTAACCGGCGGTACTCGCGTTCTCTCCGATCAGATCAAAATTAAGATCACCCGCAATCCTGGCGAGACCTTTCTCGATCGCATGATCGCGCTGGTCGAGGGCGCCGAGCGTCAGAAGACTCCGAACGAGATCGCCCTGAACATCCTTCTTGCCGGACTGACGATCGTCTTCCTGCTTGCGGTTGTGACGCTCCAGCCGTTCGCAATCTACTCCGGTAGTCCTCAAACCGTGTTCGTGCTGGTTTCACTGCTTGTATGCCTCATTCCAACGACGATTGGCGGACTACTCTCCGCCATTGGAATCGCCGGCATGGATCGCCTGATTCAGCACAATGTTCTTGCAATGTCGGGCCGTGCAGTCGAGGCTGCAGGCGATGTGAATACTTTGTTGTTAGATAAGACCGGCACGATCACCTTCGGCAACCGCCAGGCGGCAGAGTTCGTTCCTGCTCCAGGAGTGAGCGCCGCCCAACTTGCCGATGCTGCGCAGCTCTCTTCGCTTGCTGACGAGACGCCGGAAGGCCGCTCAATCGTAGTGCTTGCGAAAGAACAGTACGGTTTGCGCGGTCGCGACCTTTCCGAACCTCACGCCGAGTTTGTTCCCTTTACGGCCCAGACGCGAATGTCAGGGATGAATCTTAATGGCAGGCGCGTGCGCAAAGGTGCGGCCGACTCGATCCAGAAATACCTGCAGGAAAATGGCGGGGAAATTCCCAAAGAGTTGCAGCTTTCAGTCGAGACCATCGCACGCTCTGGAGGTACTCCGCTGGTGGTCGCCGATGGAACCCGTGCGATGGGTGTAATCCATTTGAAAGATGTTGTGAAAGGCGGAATGAAGGAGCGCTTTACGCAACTGCGTGCGATGGGCATTCGCACTGTGATGATCACCGGTGACAATCCGCTCACAGCCGCGGCCATTGCGCGGGAAGCCGGAGTCGATGACTTTCTCGCACAGGCGACTCCAAAAGACAAAATGGACCTGATCCGACGGGAGCAGACAGACGGCAAACTCGTCGCGATGACAGGCGACGGCACCAACGATGCACCAGCGCTCGCGCAAGCCGATGTGGGCGTAGCGATGAATACCGGTACTCAGGCGGCGAAAGAAGCCGGGAATATGGTGGATCTCGATTCGAATCCTACAAAGCTTATCGAAATCGTCGAGATCGGCAAACAGCTTCTGATGACTCGCGGATCGCTTACTACTTTCTCAATTGCAAACGACGTAGCCAAGTACTTTGCCATCATCCCCGCAATGTTCGCTGCGACATTCCCCGTTCTGAACGCATTAAACATCATGCATCTTCAGACGCCGCAATCGGCAATCTTGTCGGCCGTAATCTTCAATGCGCTGATCATCATTGGATTGATTCCAGTGGCGCTGCGAGGGGTCCGGTACCGTCCGATGGGTGCCGCAACGCTACTGCGGCGAAATCTATGGATTTACGGAGTGGGCGGAATCATGGTCCCGTTCATCGGTATTAAAGCTATCGATATGGTCATCACGAATATTGGGCTCGCATAGGAGGAGCAATGAAAAGGAATCTGATCACTGCAATTCTGATGACGATGGTGACTACGATTCTGCTCGGCATCGTCTATCCGCTCGTTGTCACAGCACTGGCCCAAACTCTATTTCACTACAAAGCCAACGGGCAACTGATCGTGCGAAATGGGCAGACGGTAGGCTCCAGGATAATCGGCCAGCCATTCGTCTCGGATGGTTACTTTCATTCGAGGCCGTCGAATGCGGGTATTGGCTACGATGCTGCAAACTCCGGTGCTTCAAATCTTGGGCCCACGAATCACGTACTAATTGATCGCGTGAATGAAAGTGTCACGCGATACAAGGCCGAGAACGCTTCTGAATCAGTACCTATCGATCTTGTGACGAGCTCCGGTTCCGGTCTTGATCCACATATCACGCCGGCGGCTGCTGAGTTTCAAATTCCTCGTATTGCGAAAGCTCGCGGAATCAGCGAAACACACCTGCGATCGCTTATTGCAAATCACACAGAACATCGTCAGCTTGGCGTATTTGGTGAACCGCGCGTGAATGTGCTGGCGCTGAATTTAGATCTGGACATGCTAGCCCCGCAGAAGACCCGGTCCGGAGCAAATGTGGGATCAAAGTAACGGTCGCGGTATTGGCGGGCATACAGCTCCGATTCGCAGGCTCCTTCTGGTGAGCAACTGTCGCGGAACATTTTTATGGACAAATGTGCCAATGTCTCCGCCGAAACCGGCACCTCGATGGATTTCACCTATTGCGTGGGATTGTGTCCCAATTCCCACAACCGGCTTTACTTCGCCGGGTGCGAAATGGGCCGGAGATCGCCAGGGAACATCGAGGGTTGCTGAGGAATTATAGCGAGTGTGCAGACGGGATTGCCGCCCACACACTGCGCTATGGAACGCACCAAAGTGGACGGCAAATCCGGTTTTCACGTCTGCCGAATCGAGGTAAGCGGCTACGATGCCGTCCACTTCCAATTCGTAACCCAAGTCCCACGAGCGCGGCGCAAGTCTTCCCTCATCGCCTCTTTTTATATAAGGCGGCAGATTGGGTGAATTGGGCTTGTGATGATTGGGTGGTTGGGGTGGAATCCTAGAACCATCCTGTTGATTGGTCCTCCGAAAGAGCTTGTCGAGGAACTCAAACATAATACCCACGCTTAGCCCGAATTTTTCTTTTCGGTCAACTCGACACGGAAAAAACACGGAAAAAATATAAAAGCGCCCTTGGCGAGCGCCTGCAAGCTATTGATTTTATGGCTCCGCAGGTAGGACTCGAGCCTACAAACCCTCCGGTTAACAGCCGGTTTAGGGGAGGAGGCGTACACGTGTTTTTAACTCCAGTGAAGTAATCTTTAAGATTTTCTTGGCTTGACACCTGCAATTCACCTTCCCTAACTTGCACGCCGAACTCTAATCGTGAGTTCATCAGTTGAAACTCGCATTTCACAAATTT
>DATEMI010000344.1:0-5350 GCA_035275665.1 Terriglobales bacterium
ATCAGCAGTCCGTCACCCGCTTCTTCGACACGACGCAGTTCGCCGCGCCCCCTGCTCCCCGCGTCCTCGGCAATTGCCGCCGCAATTCGGTCGAAGGTCCGAACTACTCCGACGTAGATTTCGCTCTCGCCCGCAGCTTCAACTACTTCGGCAGCGAGCAGCGCAGTCTTGAATTCCGTTGGGAAGTCTTTAACGCACTCAATACACCGCAATTTGGTATTCCGGTTCACGACGTAAGCAGCAGTTCGTTCGGGCAGATTACGTCGCTGGCAGGCGATCCGCGGGTGATGCAGTTTGCGCTGAAATT
This sequence comes from Terriglobales bacterium, assembly GCA_035275665.1. Classification (GTDB taxonomy): domain Bacteria; phylum Acidobacteriota; class Terriglobia; order Terriglobales; family Acidobacteriaceae; genus Gp1-AA112. The sequence continues at coordinate 308 of DATEMI010000344.1, forward strand.
TTATTTTTAGCATCGGAACTCGAGAGACTGAGGGCTGATGATCTCCATCAGCCCTTGTCGCCTCTACGATCGGAAGAACGCTCTGGCGTTGTGCGAAACTGGAAACGCCAACCTTAAGCCGGGATGGCGAAACTGGCAGACGCAGCGGACTTAAAATCCGCAGGGGCCAAAAGCCCTGTGGGGGTTCGATTCCCCCTCCCGGCACCAGGAGCAATCCAGCCATAGTTGGTTCGAAGAGTGGCTCGCGATCTCGGAATTAATGCCGCCGCAGATTTACAAGGTTGAGCAAGTTCGGAGCGGTACAGGTTAAACTCACGCAATGCCAGTTCGACGTACGAGTCGTCGAAAAGTTCAAAGAACGAGACGTTCTCCCGGCGCGCAGCTACGCTCCGTCCGAGAGCAGCTGGATCTCACACTTCGCGATGTGGAACATCAGAGTTGGCGCATCGCTCGCGAGCTTCGAAGCAAAGCGTTTAGGATTCCGTTTTCCCGGCTCCATGACATTGAGTCGAAGGACCTTGTGCCCAACATCTTCCGCGTCTACTCACTGAGCCGAATTTATGGAATGAAGAGGGAGCGCATCTTCGAAATCTACGGGATTCCGCGGTAATGCCGACAGGAATCCGCCTCCTCTGTGGAACTAATCTGAAGGCTCTTGCGTAGCTCTCACCACCACATGACTCCTCTGCCTGCAGGTGAAGCCATGCCGAATGTTCTAAGTGTCACATCCAGGAAGAATCGTTTGCTGTTGCTTGTTTGTGCGATGCTCGCGTTCGCAAACGTCGGCTGCATGATCGATGAGCACGTTCAGGCAGAAGAGGATTTTCGACAACAGGCGCCGCTCACGCCCGGCGGATCAATTACGGTCGAGAACGGGCGAGGGGATCTTCGGCTTGAGGGCTCGGACAGTACCGAGGTTTCGCTTGAGGCACACAAGTTTTTCGAAGGCAGCGAATTCGATCGCGAGCGCTGGATGCGAGAAACCAAAATTCGCTTTGAAGGCGACGAGCACCATCTCTTCATCAAAGTCGAGTATCCGGTGGGCTTTCACTGGGGATTTTTCAATGGAAATCACGGAGTGAATCTGATCGTCCGCGCTCCGCATCATCTGAGTGCCAACCTGAAAGATGATCGCGGGCGCGTGCGGGTGAGCGATATCGCTGGAAAACTTGAAATCGGAAGCAATCGTGGCGATGTTGAGATCACGAATTTAGATGGCGAGTTGCGCGTGCGCGGTGACCGCGGGAATCTGAACGTCCGCAATTCATCGATCCGCGATGGTGTACGTGTCTCGCTCGATCGTGGTTCTGTTGACATGTACTTGAAACAATTCGCCGGCGAAAGCGATCTCGAAGTCTCACGAGGCAACGTGACCATGACAATTCCGAAAAATTCAGCTTTCACACTTGACGCGGAGCGCTCGCGGCATAGCAGCTTTCATACCGATTTTGGTTTACTAGCGCCCGGCGGATTCAATAGCGGTCGGGTGCAGGGCGCGGTCAACGGCGGCGGGCCAGCTCTACGCCTGCGGGCCGATCGTGGAAGCGTGTGGCTGCGGGCGGGAATGGAGTAGTTTTTCGGCCGCAAAATACATATCCCCCACAGCGCAACGAGCCGGCAAGTATCTGAACATTTTCGCGGCGCTGAGAGGGAATGATGGTTGAAAACAATATTTTCCTGCTGGCTCCACGGCTTGCAATCAGGACTTAGGCTGCGTTGGCTGCTGCCTGGAGCACACCGAGTTGGCGCAACATCCCGTATACATCGTAGGACTCGTAGTCTTCAGCCAGTTGCCCGTCGTGAATTCGGCTGATTATGACTCCTTGCACCGAGACCTCTTTTCCCGTACGGGAAATTCCGAAAAGTTCGCCTTGATGTGTTCCGTGCGCCGTCCAACGCGTCACGACTGTGTCGCCTTCCGCAATCTGTTGGGCAACGGTGAGTACCATATCGGGAAATGCGCTTCGATACATGCTTACCAGCGTTCGATACCCATCGCGTCCAGTCATAGTTCCCAGGGTCGGTTCGAAATACGTATAGTCGCTGGAGACGAATTCGTCCAACGACGAAAAGTCTCCTGTGTTCACCACTTCCTCGATGATCCGCCGCACCAGAGCCTTATTTGCTTCCGACATGTTGCCTCCTCTCTCTGTGGGCTGTTGAGGCCGTCATTGTAGACCCGAATGGCGGCGACTGCAGCCAGTAAACAGCTCTCCTCGCTGCATCAGGTACATTTGACTGCAGGTAATTGCGCCGAGAATGCCCACAACCAGCATTCCTATTCCAGAGACAGCGCCGCGGCGCAGCAATCCGTTCAGCCGATTCTTGTTCACTGGAAGCCCGCTTGATGTACCCGAGGCCGCCGATCACACCCATCCGTGGTACCTGGTGCTCTGGCTCACGGGTGTCGATTACTTCTCGACGATCGGCTATCAGCCTGGCATCGCTCTGCTGGCGGCAGGAGCGCTTTCGTTCTCCGCGACCGGAATTCTGGTTCTCGTCACTCTACTCGGAGCGGTCCCAATCTACGCGGAAGTTGCTTCTCGTTCTTATGCGGGTCAAGGCTCGATTGCTTTACTCGAAAACCTCTTCTCCGGTTGGAAGAGCAAGATCTTTGTTCTGATCCTTCTCGGATTCGCAGCTACTGATTTCGTCATCACCATGACGTTATCTGCGGCCGACGCGGCGCGGCACGCGACTGAGAACCCATATCTTCATCGCCTGCTCGGCGAGCATCACATGGACATCACCATAATCCTGCTCGTGCTGCTCGCGGTGGTGTTCATTGCCGGGTTCCGCGAAGCCATCGTGGTGGTTGCTGCAACCACGATTCCCTACATCCTGCTGAACGTGTGGGTGCTTGTCTACGCGGTTACGGTTGTCGCGCAACGGCCCGAGCTATTGCGGAACTGGTCGCGTGTGCTGGAATTGCACGGTGATTGGACGGCACTGTTTGTGGCCTCGGCGCTCGTCTTTCCCAAACTAGCACTAGGTTTGAGCGGTTTCGAAACCGGGGTGTCCGTCATGCCCCTGGTCGACGGCGGAGAAGAAGACAATCGGCGGGAGAGTTCTCAGGCCCAGCCTCACGGCAGAATTCGTAACACTCGGAAGCTCCTCCTTTCAGCGGCTGGGATCATGAGCGTGCTGCTGCTGCTTTCGAGCTTCGTTTCGGTGCTGCTGATTCCCGAGAACGCCTATCGCGAAGGCGGCGAAGCCAATGGACGAGCGATCGCTTACCTGGCGCACCAAATCATCGGCAATCGCTTCGGCAGTTTGTACGATCTCTCCACCATCCTCGTGCTCTGGCTGGCCGGAGCATCGGCAATGACGGGGCTTCTGAGCCTGATTCCGCGCTATCTGCCGCGTTTTGGAATGGCTCCGCCGTGGGTCGCCTATCGCCGTCCGTTGGTGTTGCTGCTGCTAGGAATCGACGTCCTCGTCACGCTGATTTTCCATGCCGACGTCAACGCGCAAGGGAGCGCGTATGCCACCGGAGTGCTGGTGCTTATGTTGTCTGCCGCAGTTGCCGTCGCGCTGGCGCTGTGGAGAGAGCGATCGCGGAAGCAGCCGGTCTCGTACTTGAAGGCCATCTATTACGGCGTGGTCACGCTGGTGTTCGGATACACGCTGATTGCGAACATCATCGAGCGGCCTGATGGTGTGATCATCGCCAGTTGCTTCATTTTCCTTTTACTCATTCTCAGCGGCGCAAGCCGTTACCATCGCGCTACAGAGATGCGCGTTTCGGAATTTGAGTTTCGCGATCCCGAGTCGGAGCGCCTGTGGAACTCGATCTGTGATGGCAAGGTCAACCTGATCCCGCATCACGCGAATGACCCGCAGTACCGCCTGGTATTAAAGAATAAGGTCATGTCCCACTTCAATCTCCACGGTCCTATGGCGTTCCTGTATGTGCGCCTGATGGATAACCGCAGCGAGTTCTATTCGTGTTTGCGCGTGTCGGTTACACGCGAAGCCGACGACTACGTGATCGAAGCCACCGGGGCCACAGCGATTGCGAATGCCATAGCGTTCCTCACTGACGTACTCAGCCCGATCAGCGTGATTCTCGGACTCACGCAGCGCAATGTAATGAAGCAGTCGCTGGCGTTCGTTCTGTGGGGAGAAGGCGAAACAGGTCTTGTTGTGTACTCAGTTCTTGTGAAGTTCTGGGAAGTGAATCCCAAGCCACGTCATCCGTTGTTGTTCTTGATGAGTGGTTGACAGGGCGCAGCTTACCAGTACCCGACACAGCAAGAACAGCACAACTGAAGCGACAGAAGCCTCAGCTAATCGAACCCGAAGGTTCAGCGGCTCACATCAGATTAACCATCCGGTTTGTCTCCGTGCTGATTCAAAAGAGTATCCGCTAATCGAATCAAATACTTGCGCTTCATTCCTGTTTTGGCACACGCATTGCAATGATCCAGGCAACGGTGTGGAGACGGAAGCGAATAGCAGAAGCAGTGAAAGGCTATACGGCATCGGCGCATTGCTTCCACCGCCTCAACCCGAAAGGAGGCAGTATGAAACGGCAAATCGCAAACTTGCTGAGTGTTTTCGGTCTGCTGCTGGTGGCGGCATGCGCAAACGCTCAAAGCGTCAATGTAAAAGCAAACGTTCCTTTTGATTTCGTAGTCGGTAACGTCACGCTTCCGGCAGGAGCGTATAGCATTCAATCAATCAACGACGGGATCGGTTCTCCGACGTTGATGATCCGCGGCACGAGCAACAAGGTAGGGCGCCTGGTCGGCTCGAATGCGGCAGAGAATCTGAATCCTGCGGCATCGAGCCATCTTCTGTTCCACCGATATGGCGACACCTACTTCCTCGCGCAAATTTGGGTGCAAGGTGAGCAGCGCGGACGCGCATTGAGTATGACCCGCCGAGAGGCCGAGGTCGCGAAGAATCTTCAGTCATCTGAGGACGTGATTGTGCTCGCATCGCTACGCTAGCGAGCATGCTCGGTGGTTAACAAAAGGGCACAGGCAAAGCCTGTGCCCTTCTCCTTGGAATTGGGATGTCTTTACACATGCGACAACT
>DATEMI010000345.1:0-5505 GCA_035275665.1 Terriglobales bacterium
ACAATTTCAGATGCAGCTTGTCGTCCGAGTTCGACATGCTTGCCGACAGGGTTCTCGTTCGGCCAGAACCGATTCACAAAAGCCTGGTTGGCAATGAGTACTTTCGGCGCTGAGGCAACATCGGCGTCGTTGAACGCGCGACCGGTGCGAAGCGGGACGCGCATGGTCTTGAACCAGTCTGGACTGACCATCTCGATAACCACCAGCGGCCTTTCGGCGAGCGGCACCTTCGGCTGACCTTCGGGAAGGACTGGAGTGATCCGCCTCTTCATTGGAGGTAGTGCGCTGGAGACGGCAGCCGAAGTGATTCCCGGAGTGTGTTCAAGCTTTTCCACTAGATCGCGAAAGAAGGTGACCTGCCGCTCCGGCGTCCCATATTTCGCGGTAGGCAGAGAGACGCTTGCGGTCAGTAGTCGATCAGGATCGAATCCCACATCGGTATGAACCAGACGGATGAAGCTGCGCACCACGAGTCCGGTTCCGACCAGCAGCATGAGGGAGAAGGTCACCTGGCCGATCAGCAATGAACTGCGCAGCCTGGACTGCTCACGACTGCCTGTACCCCAAATGCCTTCGGTTCGGAGAGATGCATGCACGTTCGCGCGGCTCATGTGCCATGAGGGCGCAAGTCCGAAGGCGAATCCCGTGAGAATTGACAACGCCAGCACGAACAACAGGACACGCCAATCGAGACCCGGATTCGAAGCGGCAAGCTGCTCAGGCCCGAGATGGACAATTGCGCGCACTATCAAGACGCTCAACACGATCCCCACCATGCCCGCAAGCAAGGCGAGTCCAAGGCTCTCGGAGAGAAACTGGGCCATGATGGTGCGGGCCTCGGCTCCCAAGGCTGTGCGAATGGCGACTTCACGCGTCCGCGCAGCTGCTCGCCACAGCAGCAGATTCGCCGCATTTCCGCAGGCAATGAGAAGCACCAAGGCAACCGCGGCGGAAAGCAGGAGGAGACGCGGGCGCAGATTGGCCGACGATGACTCCTCCAGAGAAGAAACGCGAGTTTCAATTTGGGAACCGGCATCCGGGGCCTTGGGATTGCTCTCGGTATATTCGCGATCGAGGACGCGCATCTCCGCTGACGCCGATGAAAGCGAGTGGTTGGGCGCAAGACGTCCGACGGCGGTCAAATACCCAACTCCCATGCGCAGGCGCGCGGTGGTGAAGAGGCTTAATTCATCGTAGCGAGGCAGCCAAAGTTCCGCCGGACCTAAGAATGGGAATTGCGAACTCGCAGGTAAGACTCCGATGACGACGTACGGTTTTGAATCCAAATAGACGGTCCGGCCCACTGCTCGAGGGTCAGAGCCGAAGATGGTACGCCAGCAATGATTACTCAGCACAATCACGCCACCCGCTTCGGGCCGAGCATCGGCGTCGTTGAATATTCTTCCGATTTGCGGCGCGATTCCAAGCAGCTCAAAAAAGTTCCCCGAACTGCGAGCAACCGGAACTTGCTGTGGATCTCCGATGCCGCTCAAATTCAATGAGTCGTTGGTGGCAACCGCCACTCCCGACAAGGAACGCACGTGATCTCGAATCAGCTCGTAGCGATTCAAGGTAAAACCGTTCGAGGTCCCCTCCGCTTTCCGCGTTGCATCGAGCAAAACCAGCCGCTCCGGCTGCTTATAAGACAAAGGCCTCAAAAGTACGGCATCGGTGACGGTAAACACGGCGGTGTTGGCGGCGATGCCGAGCGCCAGTGTAAAGATCACGATCGCACTGAAACCCGGATTTTTCCGAAGCAGGCGGAATAGGTAGTTGATCTGTCCGTGCATTTGCCTTCATTGTGAGTGAGGGTTTGGTTTGCTGCAATAGGGCAGGTGGCGCATTCTATTTCTGTTTGTGGTGTCCGGCCCAAGTTCATGCTCTTCATAACGGCGGGATCAATCGGTCCGACATCCATCACCGTTCATCCCTTTTAGAACTCCCTTTGAAGCTGTTAACGGCAACTTCTGACTGTTTCAAGCTCTCCAATTTGTGAGCTCAGAGTGAATCAATGCTTTCACTCTATCCCGCGACCCTCAGCGGTTTTTTTCTGTAGCGTAGTGAATCAAGGAATCCGTATGAACGCACGGTACTTGGCAAGTAAGAGATCGATAGCGAAACGCATTCTTCTGAGCGCACCTGTCCTGTTACTTACGACCTTCGCTGCGGCAATGCAATCACGTGGGATCACCTCAGATCAGTCGCACACGGTTGAAGTGCAGATGCGGAATGTGATGTATCACTTCACGGACAATATCGCGGTCCATATTCGCTCGCTCAGCGGTCGGCTTGTTCCAATCAAGGGCGAACTGCCGATTTTTGACGACAATGAATCCTTCAACATTCAGATCGCTTCTGCCGCTATCGCGATTACTCCGGAATCACTTGCCAACGTACTGAACTCATACGTCTTTGCCAGCCGAGATGCGCCACTCAAAGACATATCGATCCGCATCGACGGCGCCGGCCATTTGAAAGTAAAAGGCAAGCTCCACAGCAAAGGCGATGTTCCGTTCGAAACCGAGGGCACGTTGAGTGCGACGCAGGAAGGCAAGATTCTTCTGCACGCAGAAAAAATCAAAGCGCTGCATTTGCCTATGAAGGGATTGATGGATCTCTTGGGCATAGACTTGGCCGACCTCGTCAAGACTGGGAAAGTACACGGTGTCGAAGTTCAGAAAGATGATCTCGTGCTTGATCCGGAAAAGCTCCTTCCACCGCCGCACGTGATTGGACGTGTCACCTCAGTTCAGGCGCGTGCAGGGCAGATCGTTCAGATCTTCGGCGATGCCAAGAAAACACCTGATTGGCAGGTATCGGCAGCCAATTACATGGCATACAGAAAGAATCAGCTCCGATTTGGCAAGCTCACTATGAGCGACACCGACCTGGTGCTGATCGATATGGATCCAAAAGATCCGTTTGACTTCTACCTCGATCACTACAAAGAGCAGCTAGTGGCTGGTTACACCAAGGAGACTCCCAGCTTTGGATTGCGCGTCTACATGCGTGATTACAACAAACTGCATAAAAGCGACGCTCGCAAAATCCCAAATCAATAACCATCGGCTGCTTGGGCAGCAAAGCCGAAGAGCTGTGTAACAGAGGCCGCGAATGCGATCGCGGCCTCCTAATGAAGTTTACTCAAGGTTGCGTTACGCGGTCTGCAACCAAGGTGTATTTACCCGACGAGAAGAACAGCAGGCCGCGAACCTGAACCGTTCCTCCATTCGCAAGCGTGGTCTTTACCTCAGTTGAAGCCTGACCGACAACACTGATTGCAGTCTGGCCGGCGAGCATCGCAAACACCGAGTCCGATGCAACGGTCAGGGTGAAACTGCTGACATTCCCGTTTTGGGTCAATCCAGATACGGTACCGGTTACCGCTTGCTGCTTCAATCGAACTTTGTTAGCAGTAATTGCCATTGACCCGGAATGTTCGTCCTCTGCTTCGATTTCGGTGCTGTCCATCTCGGCTTCGACGTTTTGTCCTTTTGCGAGTGAATTCGCATCGAAAACGGGGGTGAAGCTCAGTTTGCTGAGATCAAAGCCTTCGCTGTCGACGGTGAAGTTTGTGTTGCTGTTAACGTTCACCATCAATGTGGTTCCTAATGGAGAAGATTTGCTTGAGTCTCCCGAACGATCACGTACCAGCACTGCAAACTGCGTGACTGGAGTACCGGTTGTGCTCACTACCAGGCCCTCGGCTTCGGCTTCTTGCTCGTTCTCATCCTCCACTTCCACCTCGACTTTCGTCGCGAGCAACGTGCCGTCACTTTGTGTGACCGCGTGGACCTCGACGATGGTTCCCTTCATGATCGCGGAAAGGCTGCCTACATTCTTGAACTCGGTCGAACTGTTTGTCAGGAATGTGAGTTTCTGAGGTCCTTGGCCGAGCATGATGGTGAACGACGGACTGGAAACATCTGTGACGGCGCCAACCACTTCCTCGATTTCACCTTCCTCCGCTTCGTTCTCATTGTCATTGTCCGGCCGAACCATTCCAGTAGTTGCGATGACTGTTGGCGAGAACGTGATATTTCCAGCCGCATCGATCGACACTGAAGACGAGAGATTAAAGTCCAGATTCACGGTCGCAGCTTGCGTCGTGAGCACGAGCGGTGAGGCAAACTTAATGGTGATCGGGGCGCTCGGAACAGGTAAGTTCTTCTCGACCAAGAGTCCGGTGGCCGGATCAAGGACATTGATTTCGGCTGCCGACAATTGGACGCTTGCCTGGGTATACGTTCCTGCCGGAACAGAGCTCAACGAAATGGGACGAAAGGTCCCGGCGAGATGACGTAACTCGATCTGTATCGGAGATGTCAGAACCGGTATGGCTGTGCCTGAATCATTGATCAACGATATCGAAGCAATGGTGACTTCAAGAGCGGCAACTCGGTCATCAGGTGAATCTCCAACGTTTACGGTTACCGCTGCGCTCTGCGCGTTTGCGATCGTTGGCAGCATCGATTTCGCTGCGCTTCCACCACTGCAGCTTGTCAAAGCGACCACGCCCGCGAGCACAAACGACGTAATGAGGCCTTTTACGCCTAGTCTCATGTGTCTCTCCTTGAATTGTTGCGATCAGACGGTGGCACCAAAAGCATAAGCAGCAGCACTGGATGAAGTGTCATATCGATGTCATAGAGCTGTAATCAATTTGCGGACTCTAGATACGAAGGTCGATGAACTCAGGTATGCAGGAATGGGAAAAATGGGCTCACGTCAACGAACTTGCCGGGATGCAAGGGAATTTACATTTACCTGACAAATTTCTGACAATCGCGACGATTTCCTCAAGTACGTTGACGGCTTGCTTGGGAACAACGCCAAGCAACCCTCCGGAGGAAGAGATATGCGAAAACCCTGGTCGCTGCTGTTGTTGTTCCTGTTGTCATGCTCGGTGTCATTGTTCGCGGGAGATGACAAAGAGAAGAAAGACAATGATCAGAATGTCACGGTCCATGCCCGCGATTACTGCGATCCAGTTTCATTTGCGGCCATCGGCTGCGGACGCGATACTTCAGCCGGGTTCATCACTCTGTCAGGATTCATGGCTGAATTGGCTGCGGAAAAATCTGTCGGGGCGTGGCGTTTCGTGACGAGCCCGACGAAAGCAGAGGAAGGCGCGAACGTTACGGTGTCGAATTTGGGAGGAGAGACTCATACTTTTACGCGGGTTAAGAAATTCGGAGGAGGATTCGTGGCCGGATTGAACGCCGCTTCAGGTAATCCGGATCCTGCTCCCGAATGCGCTCAGATAGTGGGCGGTAAACTCGTCCCTCAACCTCCAGGCGCCGGCAACATTTTTTTGCCGGCGGGCACTTCGGCTACAGCTCAGGTCAATGAAGGCGAAGTCGCGCACTTCCAATGCTGTATCCATCCCTGGATGCGCACCACAATCGATACTCGCGATAATGACGATAAAGATCGCGACCAGGATAAGGGTGACAACAACCAGGATTAAGCGTTGCAAAAAGCACGGTCGGTATAAATGCAAAC
>DATEMI010000346.1:0-5040 GCA_035275665.1 Terriglobales bacterium
ACACAAACGTGTGAAACTCGCCGTTTTCGGCACAGGAATCGACCGCCGGCGGCAGGTCGCGTAGGAGCTTCGCGTCATATTCCCGGCCAGCGTATTCGGCAGGAACGGCACGCGGATCGACGCAGGTAAGTCGCGCTTTCAGTCCGGAGCCGATCATCGTTTGACACAATTCTTTAGTCGGAATTCCCCAGACCGGAAACAGCAACTCAAGTCCAAGACTCCCAAAGCGAGTCTCTCGATAAGAGCGAATATCCTGAAGGTACAGATCGCCGAAAGCGATTGCCTCGACTCCCAGCCGCTGCATGAAATGGAGGGCATTAGTCATCCGGCGCTCGTAATGTTCGTTCGTGCAAGGCGAGGGGAGCGGCACCACCCACAACGGCAAATCCGTGGCCAAGGCTTGCGCCTCGAGAAGCTCACGACGCACGCCGTGAATGGCCACGCGGTTGAATTGCTGGTTGATAGTTGTCAGCAGTCCCATCACGGCATATTCCTTTTTCCGCTGACGGAGAGTGTGTAGCGTCCAGGCGCTGTCTTTGCCACCGCTCCAGGAGATTACGACGCGCTTCGGCATAGGATTCAGGCCAGCTATTGTAATCGGCCGGATACCGAAGCACAGAAAAGTAGTGTTACGCTTATCGAGTTCTTCACTTATGTCCAGCCAGACATCATCGGCAGAGAATACTCTGGTCGCAGCTCAGGAATTCCCTGTGCTCCTCCGCATCGAGGGAGACAAACAGCAGGCAATTCCGCTGGTTACATTTCCTTTCACCATCGGCCGTCGCGCAGAAAAGAATTTGGTTATTACCGATCCGATGGCCTCGCGCGACCATGCCGAAATCGTGCAAATGGGCGGCGAGTACTACTTGCTCGACCTGGCCAGCAAGCACGGCACGTTCGTAAACGGAACGCCTGTCAAGCGTCACAAGCTCGTCAACGCCGATCGCATCCAATTCGGCAGTAGCAACGATCGCAGCTTGGTTATTTTCCAATATGGAACCAGCTCTCAGACAGGAAGCGCCGCCCGAGAACTCCTGAGCCAGATTTCCGGACTGCAAGTTGAGAAGGAAGCGTCCGACCTGGAGAAGCTTGCGTTCTTTCTCGAAGTCGCGCGCAAACTCAACAGCCGGGGCGCGCTCGATGATGTTCTAGTCACACTCGTTGAAGCTACGCTGCGTATTACTGGCGCGGAGCGAGGCTTCGTCTTCCTCGTACAGAAAGATGGAGACCTCACTCTTGGAGTCGGCCGCAATTCACTAGGCGACGAACTGAAGGACGACAGCACCATCTCGCATTCGATCCTTCAGGACGCAATGACCTCGGCTTCGCGCGTAATCATCACCGACACTGCAAGTCACTCCGATGTTGCTGCCCGCCAGAGTATCGTGGCCCACGACCTGCGCACTGTGATCTGCATGCCTCTCTTCCGCACTAACATCTCCGCGCAGAGCCAGGTCGGTGCGGAAACTGATCAGCAACGAGGAATTAACGGCGTCCTCTATCTCGACAGCCGGTTAGCGTCACGTGGTCTATCCAGCCTGAGCCGCGACATTCTCAACACCGTCGCGACCGAAGCCGCCGCGCTCATCGAAACTGCCCAACTGGCGCAGGCGGAACAGAACGCTCGGCTTTATCAGAAGGAGCTTGCCATTGCCGCCAGCATTCAGCAGCGGCTGATGACCGTAGTGATCCCGGAAGTGCATTTCGCCCGGTTGCGCGCACGAAGCCTCCCCTGCCAAGAGATCGGCGGAGACTTCTACGATGCGGTGATCGCAGATGGCAATCTGTATCTGGTTTTAGCGGACATCTGCGGAAAGGGAGTTTCGGCTGCAATCCTTGCTTCGATTCTGCAAGGCATGATCTATTCGCAGCTTGTTTCGCATGTTCCTCTCAGTGAGATCGCATCTGCCGTCAATCGGTTTCTCTGTGTGAAGAAGCTGGGAGAGAAGTACGCGACCTGTAACGTTCTGAAAGTCAAGCCGGACGGGGAATGCGAATTCCTCAATTGCGGACATGTTCCCGCGGTGCGCGTCGCCAATGGCAAGATTCTGCGTCCGAGTGAAGGCAATCTGCCTCTCGGACTAATCCCCACTGCTGAATTTGAGACCTACACGTTCAGGCTGGAACCCGGTGATCGCATCGTGCTAGTGAGCGACGGCGTCAACGAAGCGCAAAATCGCGAAGGTGAATTCTTTGGCGACGAACGACTCGAAGCTACAGTATTGGACGGTAAAGACCTCTTCGCAGCCGTCAGCGACTTCGCGCAGGGCGCTCCGCCTTCTGACGATTGCACGACCGTAGAACTCGAATACCTCAGGGATTAGAGGCAAAACGCGAAGCCGTACTCGAAGTCACTGAAACTCGATCTTGTCGCCCAGCACGACCGAGTGCTTCAGGAATGCGCTGTCATTGTGATGAGGAAAGTCGCTGCGGAAGTGCGCTCCACGACTCTCTTCTCTTGCCAATGCCGAGCGTGCAATAAGCCCTCCCACCCTGAGCAGGTTGCGGGTTTCGATGGACTGGCGGTCTGTCCCCTCGCCCACTGACTTTTCCCAATCTGGAATTTGCCACCGAAGTTTTTCCAGGCCTGCCCGGTTGCGGACGACTCCGGCATGCTCCCACATCGACTCGCGAAGCTGCTTGGCAATCGCACCAGGCTCCCCGTTGCTCTGATCGTGCGAAGGACCGCAAGGCGTGCCGGTACTGATTCTGCGTTCTTCGCGCATCGACTCGGCAACGCGAGCGCCGAAGACTAGTCCCTCCAGCAGAGAATTGCTGGCGAGGCGATTGGCGCCATGCACGCCGGTGCAGGCGGTCTCGCCGGCTGCATATAGCCCAGACACCGAAGTTCGTCCCTGTAAATCGGTCTTGATTCCGCCCATCAGGTAGTGCGCGGCCGGACGCACTGGGATGAGGTCGCGAGTGATGTCGATTCCATACTGCTGGCAAGTAGCGTAAATGCGCGGAAAGCGCGCGCGCAGTATCGCCGCATCGAGATGACGCATGTCGAGATAAGCAGTTGCAAGCGGGTTGTTGCTTGCAGCAATCTCCTGCACGATCGCACGCGCAACGACATCACGTGGAGCGAGTTCCGCCATGGCGTGATATCGCGCCATGAAGCGTGCGCGTGCGGGATTCAGAAGCAGCGCGCCTTCGCCACGCAGCGCTTCTGAAAGTAGGAACCGCGGGGCTCCGGGCACCGACAGCGCCGTTGGATGGAATTGAAAGAACTCCATGTCGCTGATTGCTGCTCCGGCACGATAAGCCATGGCGATTCCATCGCCGGTTGCAACCGACGGATTCGTTGTATCTGAATACACCTGTCCCGCGCCGCCAGTTGCAAGCAGCACGGCTCGCGCGTGCACGCTGGTCCGAGGCCCGTCTGGGGAAAGCAGAAAGACGCCGCTCACGCGATCGTCTGCGACACACAAGTCTGCGGTGAATTCGAATTCAGTAAAGGAAATTTTCGGAACAGTGCGTGCGCGGGCAATGAGCGCGCGTCCGATCTCACGCCCAGTCGAGTCGCCATGCGCATGCAGGATTCGCGAGCGGCTGTGCGCGCCTTCACGCGTAAAGCTCAGCCGGCTACCGCTGCGATCGAACTCAGTGCCCCAGTCGATTAGTTCCTGGATGCGCCGAGGTCCTTCTTCCACCAGAACCCGCGCAGCCTCGATGTTTACCAGTCCATCTCCTGCGTCAATGGTGTCCTGCAGGTGAAGGGCAACTTCATCGTCGTCACTGAGAGCGACTGCGATTCCGCCCTGCGCGTATTGCGTGTTGCTCTCTGTGACTTCTTGTTTCGTGACGACGAGAACGCGCCCAGCTTCGGCGAGACCTATCGCAGCGCGCAGTCCGGCGATTCCGCCTCCGACCACGATGAAGTCTGTCTCGGATGGAAGCGATGCCATAAGAGGAAACTTCGATGGTAGCACGCGCGATTTGCTCGCCCACTCGCTCGAACCGCACGGAGCAGAATCGCGCAAAAAACACGTGGGATATGATGAAAAGCTTGTGAAGAAGATCACAGTAAAAACTAAGAGCGCATCTTATCCGGTGCTGGTCGAGCGAGGCATTCTCAAGCGAGCGGGTAAAACCATCGCCAAGCTGCTCCCAAGTAAAAAGTCGCGATGCTTCGTGGTAACGGTCGAACCCGTCTGGAGACTCTGGGGAGAAACACTGCAGAAGAGTCTTTCTGACGCCAAAATCGACTATTCAGTGCTGCAGATGCCCGACGGCGAGCGCAACAAGAGCGTCGCTACCGTCGAGCAGCTGGCAGAACGCATGGTCACCAAAGGCGCTGACCGCAGCGCTGTGGTCATCGCATTCGGCGGAGGCGTTGTCGGTGATCTCGCTGGACTGCTGGCTTCGATTTACATGCGCGGTGTGGAACTCATTCAGATTCCGACCACGCTTTTGGCACAGGTTGATGCAGCGATTGGAGGAAAGACGGGCGTAAATCTACGGTCCGGAAAGAACCTGTTCGGAACATTTCACCACCCCTTAATGGTGATTTCCGATCCCGAAGTGCTTTCAACCCTCCCAGATCGGGAATTTCGTGCGGGCTTATTCGAAGTGATCAAGTCCGGTATCATTCGTGATCGCAAGTTGTTCGAAATTACCGAAAAAGAGCGCGAGAAGCTCCTGGCACGCGATCCGGCAATTCTCGAACGAGTGATTCACGATTGCGCGCGCATCAAAGCTGAGGTCGTAGCGGCGGATGAAAAAGAATCCAATCTGCGCCGCATCCTCAACTTCGGTCACACGGTTGGTCACGCGCTGGAGGCTGACACCGGATATCGGCACTTTCTGCACGGAGAAGCGGTAGGGTGGGGCATGGCCGCTGCCGCGATGATCGGTACTGCCGTGCACAAGACCTCTCCCGAATTGGCACAACGGATTGTCTCGTGCGTCCTCGCCTACTCACCGCTTCCGGAGGTAAACAGTCGCCCTGAAGAGATCGTGCGCCGGACGCGCGGAGACAAGAAGACACTGGACGGCAAAGTGAACTTCATTCTGGCCACCGACATCGGCAAGGTCATC
>DATEMI010000347.1:0-19724 GCA_035275665.1 Terriglobales bacterium
GGGTTTTTAGCGAATTGTTGAGGCGTGCAAGTTTTCACTGGTAGGTTCAGCGCATTCTGAAGCTCTTCGCGCACGATTTCGCAAAGGCCAGCTTCCTCCTCCACAAATAAAATGTGATCGGGTGATTCTTCAGCTAAACGCTGTCGCACCTTCTCAGTCAGTTCCTGAAGGGAGTAACCCAATTCCCGTGCGCGCTGAATGGTTGAGTTGATCAGTTCGTCGAGATTTGTTGGAGAACGTTCTTTCGTTCCTGGTGTCGAGCCTACAACGAGTCTGCTGCCCCGCTGCCGACTCAACCATTCGCGGCGAACAAGGTCCTGATAAGCCTCGCTCACCGTGTTGTAGTGGATACTGACTTGTCGTGCCAGGGCGCGCACGCTCGGTAGTGCGTCTCCCGGACGAAGCTGTCCGGTTGTAATCAGGAACACGATTTGTTCCGCGACCTGTTGCCGAAGTGGAACGTCGCTGCTCTTGTTCAGCGAAATCTTCATTCTGTCGTAAATGCCTTTAGTACCGTGACAGTTCCAGAACTGTCACACCTTCCGTTGTTGCCGCAAAATCTCCGCTTTAAGCTCAGACACATGCTCGAACACTCGCTCGTCGGGCTCATGTGAGGAATACAGATGACTCCCATTTTGATAATTCTCTTAGCAACAGTGTTCTTCTTTCTGCTGGAACGTATCCTACCCGGAAGGGAACTGCCTGAGGCTCCAGGATGGTTCGCTCGCGCCGCGCTCATGAACGGATGCCAACTTGGAATCGTGGTACTTGCGGGCGTGGCATGGGAGCGGTGGATGCAGCGCTGGTCACTATTCCACATCGCAAGTTCAGTTCCCCCCTTCGTGCAAGGTTTGCTGGGTTGGTTCATCGGAACATTCGTATTTTATTGGTGGCACCGCGCTCGTCATGACGTTGACCTTTTATGGCGCATCTGTCATCAGGTTCATCACAGCCCAAGCCGTATTGAGCTGTTAACCGCCTTTTACAAGCATCCGGTGGAGATCGCAGCCGACTCGATGATTGCAAGCGCGCTGCTGTTCTCGGTGCTCGGAGCGTCGCCCGAAGCAGGCGCATGGTTCAATGTGTTTGCCGTGCTCGGGGAGTATTTCTACCATAGCAATCTTCGCACTCCACACTGGATGGGTTACTTCCTCCAGCGGCCCGAGCATCATTCAATCCATCATGAACTCGATGTGCATGGCTTCAACTATGGCGACATAACCTGGTGGGACCGTCTCTTCGGAACTTTTAAGGACGCGGATACGTTTGCAGAACAATGTGGCTTCCCCGACGGTCATGAGCGATATCTCGGACAGATGCTGCTGTTTCGCGACAGCTACTAAATGAATATGCGACGCCTAAGAAGAGTACTGATCGGATGGACGGTGGGATACGTTCTGTTTTCCATCGCAGGGGGGATTACGCTGGCCGAACTCCAGCTACATCCCTGGAGGCGTCCTTTTGCCCATACCGCGGAGGTAGCAGAGATCGCGCGTTCCCGTTTTGGTGCCGAGCTTCAGAACGTTCAGATTACCGCGTCTGACGGGGTGAGCCTGAACGCGTGGTACCTTCGTCCGCAGCACGCGAACGGGCGCGATGTCCTGCTGCTCCATGGAGTGCAGGATAATCGGGAAGGCATGGCAGGATTTGCTCCTATGCTCCTCGATCGAGGCTACAGCGTTCTGCTGCCTGACGCGCGCGCGCATGGCGAGAGCGGAGGCGAATTAGCAACATACGGACTGCGCGAGAGCGACGATATCCATCGCTGGGTTGACTGGCTCTACGCGAAGAAGAGATCGAGGTGCGTATATGGGTTTGGCGAATCGATGGGAGCGGCGCTCGTTCTCGATAGTCTTGCGGTTGAAGATCGCTTCTGCGCTGTAATCGCCGAATCGCCCTTTTCGTCCTTCCGCTCGGTAGCATACGAACGCGCCGCGCTTTATGTGAGGGCTCCGTGGTGGGTTGGACGGACGTTGTTGCGACTGCCGGTGGAAACCGGAATGCTCTACGCAACGATCCGCTACGGCCTCGATTTCGATACCGACAGTCCGGTCGATGCCGTTGGACATTCATCGACTCCTATTCTGCTGATTCACGGCAGAAAGGACATCAACATTCTTCCGCACCATTCCGAGCTGATTGCCGCGCGATATCCCTCGCGCGTGGTGCTGTGGGAAGTCCCTGGAGCGACGCACTGTGGAGCATCAACAGTCGCTCCAAAGATGTTCTGGACGAAGGTCCTGATGTGGTTTGGGAGTCATGCGGAGAAGCCGACATCGACTTTGTCTCCCGGTCGAACTATTTCGTTACCATCGTGACTCTTATCTTCGCGAATCCGGGGACCGCGGAAGAAGTAGACGGCGAAATCAACGGAGAGCAGGCGGCTGAGCAGAACGAATCTGATCTAGATCGTGCTTCCTCAGCGATTCGCTAGCGTCTGAATATCACCCAATCCAAGCAGCTCGGGATCTTGTGTGACTAGGACCAGATCGAGGACTTTCGCGGTCGCCGCAAGAAAGCGATCTGCCGGATCTTTGTGAGGAAGGGCAAGATTGTGAGCTTGAAACACAATTTCGTGTGTCAAAGGCGCTTCACGATTGCGAGAGGTAGCGCGACGGAACCAGCCTTCGAGATCTTCAGGAAGCTGTATGCGACGCTTGGAATGCAGCATTAGAGCCTCCCAGGCGCTTACCGCAGAAACCCAAATTTCATTTGCTGGATTCTCTAGTTCCCGCCGGATTTTTTTGGAGAGTTTCTCCGGATTCCCCAAAGCCCACAGCCAGATGTGAGTATCGAGAAGTAGCTTCACTCCTTCGATTCCTTCCAATCGCTCTCATCGAATACGGGTGCCACGATATCCGCCAGGAATTTGATCTCTCCTTTCATAGAACCAACCCAACTGCGCTCTTTCTGAATGGGAGATGGTGGAGTCACCTCCGCTACAGGCTTGCCGAACTTAGTCACAAGAAGGGGCTCTTTTGTCTTCTGGACCTCTTCGAGCATGGCGAGACATTTGGCTTTGAACTCGGAAATAGCTACTTCTTTCACAACATGATTAGACCATAGTCACAATAATTGGTCAATATTTCTGAGGAGCCATCATTTCTCGGCCGCGCAAGAAATGCTCGTATAACCCCCTTAAGCCACGGTCAAACCATCGTTCAGAAACGAACCGCGAAATGGGTTTCGTCGTCCGCGAACGGCTGATGAGGCCCAATCTGACGTTGCCTTTTATAGAAGCCGTATCGTGCTTAATGGAACGCCGCTGTTTTTGCGTGAGAGTTGAGGATAGTGAGCAAACGAAGCAATTCGCTTTGGCGGTTAGTATTCGTTTTTGAAAAAATGCTCTTCAAGTGAGAAACAGCCGTGCTGCGCTGAATCTGCATCTGTTCGGCAGTTTGCTCCAACGTACAGCCAGAGGAAAGAATCGACGCGAGCCTCTTTTCGGCGGGAGTCAGGCCGTAAACAGTTTCCAGCAGGAATCCGGGATCATCTCCGTTAGCTTCCAGATCGGTGATGAACAAGGCGGCGCAAGTGCCTTGCGGGGTCACTCCAGCCCGATTTGGGAACGGTGTGACCGTAATGACGAGAGGATGTGCAGCGTTGTTGCGGTCGATGCGTAGTACCACGCCACTATGTGTAGCCTTACCCGTGCCGGTCTGCGCAGAACGGTCAATAGCCCTTTGCAGCTTTTCATTTTGGCGCAGTCCACAGGCGACGATCGTGCCGTGCTCCAGCCAAACACCGTTGTGTGATGCAAACAGATCGCGGGCGCGAGCGTTGGCGAACAGGACCTTTCGTTTTGCATCCACGAAGACAATACCCCTGGAAGCGCGATCCACCGCGCATTCGAGACTTTGAAGCATGTTTCTGAGTCCCGTCATTTGGCCGTGGATTCCCACTGCGCGCTGTAGGTGCGGACTCAGTTGCCGAAGCAGTTCAACGTGATTCTCATCAAACGGACCTGCTCTGCGAGCGCGATGTGTAGTCAGGATGATGCTGCGCGATTCCGAGTATTCAACCACCGCGCCGCAGTTATAAAAAATGTCTTCTTGCTTGGCAAAGTCGTTGTAGAAATCGGAGGCGAGCAACACTTTCTCGGGAACATACTGCTCGCTTTGCCCAACCCAGCCGCTATGGAGGCGCGGCTTGGCTGATAGATAGTAGATGTCGCGATTCGACCAATATTCTTGCGCGCCACGCAGGAAGTCTTCGCTATAGCCCACCTGCGCGGAAAAGCCCGCAAGCGTGTTCGCGTGGTGAAAGACGAACGTAGCACCCGTACTCCCAGCGGCGCGGGTGAAGGCAGAGAGGAAATCTTTCCAGAGGCCGGGCTCAACTGCCGCGGCATAGAGCTTGTCAATCAGCTCAAGCAGGACTTCAGGGTCAACTGGGGCCGAGTTCATCGTTGTCCGACGGCCTCGAATGCTATCGCAGGGATGAGCAGAAAAAAAGGATTTTTTCTCCCCCACATGGAGGATGTGCAGCCTTGCAGAGCTTCCTAGAGTTCCGCTGTGGCAATCCTGGGAAAGTTTGAGTAAGTCAGGGACCGCGGAAGTGGAAGAGCTCTCAGGGAGCGAAGCATCGCGCTCCGTTCTCCCGAGGGCGATGCGCTTAGGCGAAAAAAACATTCAAAGGGGAGAAAACCATGCGAGCGAGATCAAATGTCACTGTGGCGGCGTTTGCTGTTGTGATGCTGGGTGTACTAGTAACCAGCACCGCCAACGCAAAAGGTCACGGCAATGCTTACGATGTTATTTCAACCATTTCGAACGGAGACGGGACCAATGTATTTGTTCTGCAAAGCGATAATCAGCCTGGGAACGCTGCTGCCAGCGCATCCTACAGCATTAATGACTCCAGCGTGAGCAGCTACGTGGGCACGTCCACAGATGGGTGGGAACTGGCCCTCGGCCAGCAGACACTCCGCACGGTCTATCTAGACTTCAGCAAATTGGGTGCTCCAGTAGCCAATGGGCGTTATAACGCCACGATGTGGAGCCGTTGCTATACCAACAATGGCAGCTACTTCAGCTTCTTGAGTATTGCCCCTGGAACCGCGCAGACCAACTGCTCGCTGCGCATCAACTTCAACTATAACGGCAGCCTTTATTCGTTTGTGATGTCTCCCACCGATCTGCCCTCATCGGCGCCTGCTACCGGCCTAGCCTCCGTCGGCTGCAATTCTGATGCAACTGACAACAGCGGCTGCAACAGTTGGACGATTACACCTTACGGCGGTGGAGCGAATCCCGGCGTGGTCGATCTGCTCGAGCAGCAACCCAATGGCCTTGCAACGGTTGTCGGCTCCTACAGCGGCTACACCTTCAGAGTGGACTTGGAGCGGTAGTGAACTGGATCGGCCCGAGCTCAGTTCCGAAAAAGAATCAGGATTGCAATAGCCTTATCGCGTTGGCGACGGGCGGCTCGCGCCGCCCATTTTTCTATCGCTGAAACTTCTCACTTCTGATGGAAACGGCGATGTTAGAGGCAGCTAGTGCTTTGATGTTGTTCGTTTCTATACTCGAAAGGCGAAGCGCCTAATTCTTCACCGTCAAATTGTCCGAATTAACAGCCTTCTTGCCCGAGACGCCTTCGAGGCCAGCCAGCACTCCGCGGTAATCGTTCTTGTCGCACTGCATGGCCAAACCACCTTTTTTATCTCCGTCGGCCCACGTGATTCCGACGAAGTGCTTCTTCGATTTGCTGAGCGCGGTCAAGGCGCCGATGCCGAGCGAGAACACTGCAAGTCCCACTGCTGTTCCTATGCGGCGATGGACGTCCTGCCCGTAGCTGATCTCGGTGATCGATGATGCGGGAATCGTGAGGACGTCATTCTTTCCCTTCACGAACTTCACATTGTTGCCTTCGATGTACATCTTGACCGAGGTTCCGGTCTTCAGGTCGGGCACGGAGCCACCGTCATAAGTGACCTTATAACTGTTGTCGGAGGCGAAGACCGAAACGGGAATGACCAGGCAAAGAATCAGGGCGAGAACGTTTTTCAAGAAGCACCTCTTAACCGGGCTGCAGAAATTGCGATCTGCCCCTTGCCCGAGTGATGGAATGGAATTCGGAGTCACGATAGCAGCAAATCTTGCGTCCGCGTGCGTGACTGAAGTAACTGGGCGCAAGATGGTAAATGCTCGACCAGTGCATGTTTGGCAGGCATCCTCTGCAAACGGTCTGTTGCGACCAATGAACGGACAGGCACGCAAGTTCAGATCTTTTGCATTGACAATTTCCAATTTTGGGATAGCATGAAGTATATGGATGGCGAAAGAAAGACGAACTATTTCCGCTCTCAGATCTTCCTTTTTCTTCCTGCTGACGCATCTTTAAAGCTGTCTCATTTACTAAGGCCCGTCTCATTGGGGTAACGCCGTGGATATTTCGGCGTTACCCCGTGGAAAACTCGGGGTAACCCCGTGGAAAAGTCGGCGTTACGCCGTGGAAAAGTTGGGGTTGGGCCATGACGGATGTAGAGCAGATTGGCGCATGGAGCAAGGCCGAAGTCGATGCTTTCCTAGGGGTTGCCGATTTCTTAGGGAGTTCGATTACCCGGAGTTCGCAGTAGAAAATCGGCAATTCCCGCTGGCCGGATGTCATCCACTGCACGTAACGCGGCGGCAAGCAGCTGGATGTAGGTAAGATCAACTTGTATGCAAAGTTTGTATCCGGTTTCGAGTAGCGGCAGGCGTCTCTCGATGATTGCCATACGTCTTCTGGCGTGGATTCTGCTGCCCGTCTCCTCTATTTACGTTTCCGCACAGCAAGCTCCGCAACAGAAGGGAAGTAGCGCGTCGCAGGATCCAGGCAAGGGCGACATTGGCGTACAAGTGCAACCGGCGGCGCCTCCGGCAGACAAGAAGATCACGCCGCAGGAAGCTCACGAGCTGTTTGCTTCGATCGATGACACCCTTGCTTGGCTGAGCAAGGACACTGGCTATGCGATCAAACATAAAGTAACCGGCGAGCTTGCCAGTCGTGAGCAGGTGGCCAAGTACGTCGACGAGAAGATGAACGAGGATGAGGACGCGAAGCGTCTGGAGCGCTCCGAGATCGTGCTCAAGAAATTCGGCCTGCTGCCGCGCGACTTCAATCTGCACAAATTCCTCATAGATCTCCTGCAAGAGCAGGTCGCCGGCTACTACGACGTAAAGACCAAGAAGATGTATTTGCTCAATTGGCTTTCGGCCGACGCGCAGAAACCGGTGCTGGCACATGAGCTCACGCACGCATTGCAGGACCAGAACTTCAATTTGAAGGACTGGGAAAGTCCGAAAGCTCCCAAATCGGGAGACAGGGAGGAGTACACATTCGACGAAGATGAGGCATCGACCGCGCGCAGCGCCGTCGCCGAAGGGCAGGGAATGGTGACGCTGGTCGATTACATGCTGCGTGGATCGGGAACTACGCTCGCCGAATCTCCACAGGTCGCAGAGATGATGCGCAAGGCGATGACTTCGAGCAGTGACTATCCATTGCTTGAGAAGGCGCCGCTGATGATTCGCGAGTCGCTGGTCTTTCCCTATGGCGACGGGCTCACATTTGAATCTGCGTTGCTGCAGCGCGGGAAAGATGCGGCATTCTCCGGCGCGTTCCGTCGGCCGCCGCAGGACACGCACGAAGTAATGGATGTTACGGCGTATCTGCACAACCGCCCGGCACAGTGGCTGGTGCTGCCGGATCTGCGTCCCGAATTGGGATCGAAATACGAGAAGTACGACGAAGGTTCGATCGGGCAGCTCGATACGCGCATTCTCGCCAAGCAGTACGCCGATGAATCCGCGGCAAAAGACATGGCGGAAGCCTGGCGTGGAGGCGCATATTACGCTGCGCAAAGCAAAGACGCGAGGCTGACCGGCACCGCAAAAATCGGGCTGCTGTATCTATCGCGTTGGGACTCCGACGACTCCGCCGACATCTTCGCGAAGATCTACGCCGACTATGTGCCCCAGCGCTACTCTTCCGTAAAGAAGGTTGTGCGCAAGGACGCAGCCTGTGCTGATTCCGATTGCAAGAGTTCGTATTTCTTTGAGACCGACGAGGGACCGGTGAGCATCGTACGCATCGAGGGCTCCGGTGTTCTCGTGTGTGAAGGCTTCGATTTCGATCTCGCCGGCAAGCTTGAGCAGAAGCTGCTCACGGCAAATCCAGCGAAGACGGTTCAGGTGCAATTACGTTCGCTCATGTCTCCCTTGCGAGCATCGGCGGCGATTCAGGAGGCGATGGGAAGAATTGTTACCGACAACGTGGAAAGAATGATTCCCATAATGGGAATGCATTGAGCTATTTTACTTTGGTTTTGTGAAGTTGATGTTGGGTAGAAGGCGGCCTCAAGACTCCGTCTGCAGCTTCTGCAGATACGAGACAATCGACGGGCTGGTCCACTCCACTGGTCCGATGAACTTGCGACGCACAATGCCTCTTCGATCAATGATGTAGGTCTCGGGCCAAATCCATGTTCCGTAGGTGTCGCTGCTCTTTTGTGCAGGATCATCGACCGTGATCAGGTCGACATGATGGTCGCGGACGAAACGACGGTAGGCATCTGGATCGTGATCGGTTGCAACGGCAAGAACTGTGACTTTGTCGCCGAGATCGTGCTGCATCTGGATGAGCGACGGCAATTCTTCAATACATGGCGCGCACCAGCTTGCCCAGAAGTTCAGGACCACGACCTTACCCTTGTAGTCGTGGAGCGAGACGGTGCGCTGCGCGTCGGAGACGGTAAAATCCGGCGCCGAATGGCCGACCCATTCGGGATGCATGCCGCGATCGCATCCTGTAGCCGCAAGAAAAACTGCAACGAAACTCAGCCCGGCGACTCTGATTAGAAGGGAACTACTGGTCACAACCGTATAATAAAGGTATCACGCGTAAACTCAAGGCACAGCATGGTTTATCTCACGCGAAAGGCTGAGTTTTCGGCCTCGCACTATTACCATAATCCTAAGCTCTCCCCGGAAGAAAATCAGCGCATCTTTGGCAAATGCAACAATCCGCATGGCCACGGACATAACTACACGCTGGAGGTCACCGTAGCCGGAGATGTGGATGCGCGCTCCGGCTTCGTGATGGATTTGAAGCAGCTCAAGGACATCATGAATCGCGAGGTGATCGATGTGCTCGATCATCGCCACCTGAATAAAGAGATACCGGAGTTTCGCGACAAAATTCCCACAACCGAAAACGTGGCGATCTCGATTTGGAACCGGCTGAAAGGGAAGTTGAATGGCACCAGGCTGCACCGCGTGCGGCTGTATGAGACCGACGATCTGTACGTGGACGTGTACGGCGAGAAATGAAAGCGCACCTGACAAGACGATACAGGTTCTCGGCCTCTCATCGGCTGCATTCGCCGGAATTGAGCGAGGAACAAAATCGCGCGACGTACGGCAAGTGCAATAACCCATATGGTCACGGGCACAATTACAAGGTCGAAGTTACAGTGAGTGGCGTGCCTGATCCTGAAACGGGAATGGTGTGCAATCTCGCCGATTTGGACGGCTTCGTTGACCGCGAGCTGATGCCGCGTTTCGCCTTCAGTAATTTGAACGAAGTGGATAACTTTCGTAATCAAGTGCCGACAACAGAGAATCTTTCCCGCGAGCTGTTTCATCTCTTTCGTGACCGCTTTCGACTGGCGAAGGTCGAAAAAGTACGGATTGAGGAAACGATGATGAACTCATTCGAATATGCCGGCGACAGGGAATTGGGAGCGGAATAGTCGCCATTCGAACGTCATGAAAGGAGATCGAGTGAAGGGCTCAGCAATCAAGCGTGTAATGACCATGCCTAAGACCTCAGTTAACGGAGCCGAGAGAGCGCAAGCAGCAATGGAGAAGTTGTACCTGCAGGTGCTGGAGAATATCGGCGGCGAAGATCCCGATCGTGACGGCCTGAAGCGAACTCCGGAGCGCGTGGCCAAGGCGATTCAATTCTTGACGCGCGGCTATCAGGAAGATCCGGCAAAGCTGCTGCGCGGAGCGCTTTTCGATGTCGACTATGACGAGATGGTGATTGTCAAAGACATCGAGGTCTTCAGTCTCTGCGAGCATCACATGCTGCCATTCTTCGGCAAGGTTCATGTCGCGTATCTGCCGAAAGGACGGGTGATTGGCCTGAGCAAGATTCCACGCCTGGTTGATGTCTTTGCGCGCCGTCTGCAAGTTCAGGAGCGGCTTACGAAGCAGATCGCCGATGCCATTCAGGATGCAATCGAACCGATCGGCGTCGGCGTAGTAATAGAGGCTCGGCACCTCTGCATGATGATGCGCGGCGTCGAGAAGCAGCACTCCGCAACCGTGACTTCCTCGATGGTAGGCGCCTTCCGCGAACAGCAGCAAACGCGTGAGGAGTTCCTTTCACTAATCCGCTCCGGCAAGCCGAACGGATTTTAACTGCTTGTTTCACCACGGAGACACGGAGACACGGAGACACGGAGGAACTCTTTCAAGATTTTTCCTATAGAGCTCTTCCAATCGTCCATACCTATTGATGCATCCGCGTGCGTAAGAATCGAGGAGGCTAACTTTCCGCCTTCCTTCGTGCTCTCCGTGGCTCCGTGGTGAAATAGGAACTAAATGGATCTAAACGGAAAGACCGCGGTCGTCACCGGTGGAAGCCGCGGTATCGGTTTGGGAATCACGCGCGAGCTTGCGCGCAATGGCTGTCGCGTGGCGATTGCCGGACGCGATCCGCAGGCACTTGAATCTGCGATCGCGCAACTGAGGACCGAAGGATTCTCGATCTCGGCCAAGCGTTGCGACGTTTCTGATCCCGATCAGGTGCACGAATTCTTCCACGCAGTTCGCGAGCGACTGGGCGGAGTCGACTTCCTCATTAACAATGCCGGGGCAGCGCATGCTTTGACGAATGTCGATCGGATCGCTCCAGAAGAGTTTCGTCGTGTAATTGACGTGAACCTTCTTGGAACGTTCCTGTGTTGCCGTGCGGCAATTCCGCTAATGAGACCGGGCTCCGTGATCGTAAACAATCTCTCCGTGGCAGCCCACCAGGCGTTTGCAGGAATGTCGGCTTACAACGCGTCTAAAGCCGGTGCATTGGCGTTAACGAATGTCCTGCGCGAAGAGCTGAGGGAAAAGGGAATTCGCGTCGTAGCACTTGTTCCCGGTGCGGTCGACACCGATATCTGGCAGCAGTTCTGGCCGGATGCTCCGAGAGAGAAAATGATGTCCACTCACGATGTAGCCCGCGCTCTCGTTCTTGCCCTCTCGATGCCGCCGAATACATCGATCGACGAAATCAGAATGGGGCCGGCGAGTGGAACGTTATAGAAGCCGCGAAGCCTCGAAGCCAACAGGCTTCAACCTCAATAACCAAGACATTCCCATTTGAGAAACATTTCGGCTTCGTGGCTTCGAAGCTCATTCATAGCTCAGCGCGACCGTCGGGATCGACGGACGATGCTCTTCGAGCAGGGAGTGATGCAGAGATCAGCGCGCGCAACGATTCGAAGCTCTCTCAACCTGAGCAGCTTCGCGGCTCACGAGCTTAGTACGTGAATCTTGACCTAGGTCGCACGCGCTGGGGCATAAGCTTAATCATGATCAATCCTGCAATAAACCCCCCGACGTGGGCCCAGAAAGCAATGCCCCCGCCTCCTGTCCGGCTCGAGTAGGCGATTGATGTCGCCGCACCACTGAGAAACTGCAGCACAAACCAATATCCCAGAACGATCCACGCGGGCAGCCAGATAAAGGTGAAGAAGATGATGAGAGGCACCAGCGTCAAAACGCGGGCAGAGGGATAAAGGAGAAAATATGCTCCCATGACTCCCGCGATCGCGCCGCTCGCTCCGACACTGGGAATGGTCGAATTCGGATTGAGCGCGATATGCGCGAGCGATGCCGCTAGTCCGCTGACCAGATAAAAGATCAGATAGGAAAAGTGTCCTAAATAATCTTCGATGTTGTCGCCAAAGATCCAAAGCACCCACATGTTTCCAATCAGGTGCAGCCATGAAGCGTGGAGGAACATCGAGGTTAGCAATGGAACAGCCGAGGCATGAGATACATCGACGTTTGCCATTCCCAGCGCCGACAGCACTCGAACCGGCTCAACTCCAAACTGATAGACGAAGATCTCGCGCGTACGAGGACCTAGTGAGACTTCGAACAGGAACACAAGCGTGTTCAGGGCGATCAGCAGGTAATTGATAAATGGAGTTGAAAATCTCGGAGTGTCGTCGCGAATCGGTATCATGAGGGAGCGCTGTCGCCAATCTTAGAACGTAACATAACGTCGAAGCAGCTCCTGCGCCTCAACACGCACTACACATATCTCTAGTTCAGTATGGATGCCGTCCTCGTAATCGATAAGCCCTCCGGAATCACCTCACACGATGTAGTCGCTCGCGTGCGTCGGCTGCTGGGCGAGCGATCGATCGGTCATCTGGGAACACTCGACCCCCTGGCGACTGGCGTTCTCCCGCTACTTATTGGACGTTACACGCGCCTGGCGCAGTTCTTCGCGGCAGCCAACAAGAGCTACGAAGGCGTGATTAAGCTCGGATTCGCTACCGACACTTACGACGTCGACGGTGAGCAGGTCGGTCCAGGGGTCGACAATATTAAAGTGACACTTGAGGATATACAGTCTGCGGCTCAAACGTTCATAGGTGATATCGAGCAGACCCCACCGCGGTTTTCGGCCAAAAAGATTTCAGGGGTCCCGGCCTACAAGTTGGCGCGCAAGAAACAGGAGGTTGAGCTCAAAAGCGTCCAAGTTCACGTCGAGCGGTTCGAGATTCTAAGTGTTGAAGCAGAACGAGCATTCTTTACGGCCAAAGTAAGCGCGGGAACCTACGTCCGTGCGCTGGCCCACGAACTGGGACAAAGACTCGGAATTGGAGCTCATATCGCCGAACTGCGCCGTACGTCCTCCGGTGAGTTCAGTCTGCAACAGGCGATTACGCTTGAGCGCCTTCAGGAAATCCGGGATGAAGCGAGCAGGAGACGAAGGGATTTGGAGGAGTACATGGTCCAGATATCGCTGCATCCTCGTCAGATCCTGCCGCAGTTGCCGTCAATCACCGTCAACGGCGAGACAGCAGGATTAATCGCCAACGGTCGCGCCGTGAATCTCTCAAATCTTTCTGCAGCGCCTCAGGTGAAAGTCTTCGCGGGAGAGGGAAAGCTACTCGCGATTGCAAAGCGCATTGCGGGAACTCTTTTTCAGCCCAAAGTGGTCCTTGGTTCATAGAGTGACCCGAAGAGTTAATTTTTCCGCGTAGATTTGCAACGTCCGATAATAGATATTCTGTTAACTTCCGGAAAGATGGAGCAGCCGCCAACGTATTTTCAAATGGGATTCGGCATCAACGCGTCCGCGAGTTCCCTTTCGAAGTCTTGAAGTGCTTTGAGGCGCTCCGACGTGGCTTCAACAACGTGATCTTTCCATTGGAATACCGATCGTCCGTCATGACTGGTCAGCACACCGATCGCGTCGGCAATTTTCCATCCTGGCCGACCTACGAGTCGCAGGCCGTTGGTGTGCGGCTCCAATAACGCGATGCAGTCGCCTCGGCTGATACCAATGGCTCGCGGAAAGCGATCAAAGCTCTGAATGTCAAAACCAGCTACAAAGAGTTTTTGCAGCATCTCGGCTGAATCAGACATCGCCTAAGGAACCATTCTTCGCTGGTGGTTGTTCCGGCTGGGAGACTTGGCGTGCCACCCTAGGCATGAGCCTTGTGCGCCCGCTCGACCGACGGTGAATGTGCGTCTATTGGCTCTATCGTGCCTCGACGTTCCGACGCAACGTGTAAATATCTTTCTAATCTTGTACCTAGCGTGGTTTTTCTTAATTGATAGATCGCTAATTTTGGTGACTCTGTCGTGTGGGCAGCGAACTGGCCTTGCAAACCTTCAAGTAGAGCTTCGCTATGCGTAGTAATGACGAGTTGATGTCCCAGTCTTACAGACTCAGCAAACATCCGCGCCAAATGAGCCTGCGATCCGGGATGCAATCCCGCTTCTGGTTCTTCGATCAATATCAGGCTGTTCTTCGGCGCAGCAAAGATCTGGGTAATAATCGGTAGCACCTGTTGAGCGCCACAGCCCGCGGACTCAAATCCGAGTGGGATGTCGAAATCGGAATCCAGGTATCCGGCGTGAAGAAGTTCTTCGCGCACCCACCCGCTGGTAAGCGATCCCATGCCGAAGACTTCGGCCCAATGCTGAATTTGCCGAGCTTGCGCAAGATGACGAGGATGAGCAAATAAGACCGACAGCACTGCAATTGTCCGCTCCCCCCGTCGTCCGACGCTCAAGGGTCCCGCTTCCGCCTGCGGTGCCTCTCTTACCGGCATGCGGCTTGGGCCAAGCATGAATACCTTCTGCTTCAGACAGGCGATCAGAAACGACATGTACAGGCCGAAGCCAATGAACGTATGTTGAGTGGCTTCATCAACTTCGTTGCCGCCAATTGCCCTTGTGCCCACAAAGAGCTTGGGAGCGAGGACGGCGTTGCCGCTGACCGCTGGCGTGAACATGCGCTCGAGAGCCGAGCGCGAGTGATACTCAAGAAACGAACCTTGACCTTTCTTAATGACGCCACGTCCCAACGGCATGGTGGCGTTGGTTGCGATCAGCTCGCCGTCCAAATAAAAGTGGTGCTTCCACTCTTCGCTCCCGCGGCGATGTTCCACTGTGTAGCCGATGGTCTCGGCACGGAGATCAGCGTCGAAGTTGTGCTTGCGCAGCCAGGCGCGAAGATGCTCGCCGGCTTCGATTTCGATGCCTAATACCAGTTGGAGATCCTGGTCAGGCTTGTGAAAAGCGGATTGGCCGTTTGCGCCCAGATTGACGAGACGATCGTTCCATCGAAACTGGGCCGGCTGTTCCGGAATGGGAGTGCTCTGAGCGAAGAGTCCGATGGACTCCAACGCCGAGCTCTTCCCTGCGCCGTTCGGGCCGGTCAAAACCGTCAACGGCCGAAGCTCGAATTCTGTTTGCTCCCCGAAAGTTTTGAAGTTTTGAATGCGCAACCTGGTCAACATCGTTCTGTCCTTCCGGAAGGCCTTTGCCCTGAGGCAGGGGGAGCTGCTGCGGTAGGCTTTGGGAAAGACATCATAGCCCACTGTTCGATTGTGCGAAACTGCAAATCGCAAAGGAGATCGTCGTGGCCAGGGTGAATAGGCAAACCGTCGATTTGTCCGGATATCCAGATCTTGTCGTGATCTTTCTCGGAATGCGCGTGAATGTCTGTACGGACTGAAGCGCCTATTTGGAATCGGGCCGCAGATTAACGCCTCTGTGGGCGCAAAACCGGAGGGTTTGCTGCACCATGAGCAGATCATTTACTCGCTGTTCCCTCTTCACGTAGGCATGCGTCAATATTGGCGGGATCTGCCTTCCCTGCTTACCTGGACCCGCAGCGATCCACATCGCAGATGGTGGAAGGACTTTCTGCGCGATAGCGGCGGCACTGGTTTCTGGCACGAAACCTACACCATGGGTGGAGGCATGGAGGCGATTTACGACGATGTTCCGAAGCACATTGGATTTGGGAGCTTCGCCCCCCTCATCGAGGCACGCGGGAGTCTTTTCAGCGCTTCAAGACGGATGGGCCGGGACGACGTGGCGAATCCAGCAGTAGAAGAATCTGAGTTGAGATGAACTGAATCAATAACAGACAAATGACAACTCATGCGCTAGCTCCTGCATTCAGCATTCGAGAAACGTCGGCCGCCGATCTTGACGAAATCCTTCACCACAGGCGAATGATGTTTTACGACATGGGATACCAGGACGGCTCGGTGCTCGACCAGGTCGTGCAAAGCTCCCGTCCGTGTATCCAGCGTTACCTCGCGGACGGCTCCTATCGAGGATGGTTTGCGACGGCTGACGGTCGCGTCGCCGCCGGTGTTGGTTTGATCATCACTGAATTGGTCTCAGGTCCTCTGAGTCCCGAGCAAACTAGCCGTCCATATTTGCTGAACGTCTACACCGAACCGGAGTTTAGAAACCGTGGATTGGCACGACTGCTCACGTTGAAGGCGATCGATTGGTGCGGAAGTCAGGGTTTTAAGATTTTGTGGTTACATGCGAGCAAGTATGGAAAGCCTCTGTACGACTCCTTGGGTTTCGAGCCTACTAATGAAATGAAGTTGGTGCTCTAAATTCCGAAACTCCGGCGCACCCCCGAGAAAGACGTATTCTTTTTCTGGTTCCTGGTCGAGTTCGAGGTGAGGAATGAGAATGCAGGTTGCGAGTCGGCATGCTTTTTCCATCGCGCTGTTCCTAACCACATGGGTTGCCGCCGGACAGGAAGTTCAGCGACCGGCAATCACTGGCGTCTCGCATGTCACGTTCTACACAACCGCTCCCGATGCCGCGAAGCACTTCTACGGTGATCTTTTGGGTCTCGCCCAAAATGATCACTCAAACGTGTTCCTCGTCGGACGCCAAGCAGTGCAAGCTCTCGCCGAAAATCCGCCTAATCCACATTCCCTTCTATCGAACATCGGATTCGCCACAGCCAACGCCGAGCAATTGCGGCGCTATTTGCAATCACGCAGCGTGCACGTTCCCGCGCGAATTGAACAGAACCCGGACGGAACTCGGTGGTTTGAAGTGAAGGATCCTGAGGGCAATCGCGTTCAATTTGAGCAGGCGAAGACGAAAAACCTACGGAATCCGAAAGCTCTATCATCGCAAATCATTCATGTCGGCTTCCTGGTACATGATCGAGCAGCCGAAGACGCGTTCTATCGTGAAATTCTCGGTTTCCGCCCGTACTGGTTCGGTGGAAGAACAGATGACAGAGTCGATTGGGTCGCATTGCAAGTGCCTGAAGGCCACCAGTGGATTGAATACATGCTGACCAACAAAGATGCTCAGATCACGGCGCAACGCCTTGGCGTACTCAATCACTTTTCGCTCGGCGTTTCAGATATCAAGGAGACCGCAAAACAACTGGAAGCTCGCGGCTGGACCTCAGACTCCAGAAGCCACATACAGCTTGGGCGAGATGGAAAGGTACAGCTCAATGTTTATGATCCCGACGGCACTCGTGTCGAGTTCATGGAATTCACGCCGACGCAGCCGCCATGCTGCTCGCCGTTTACGGCGTCACATCCCTCACCGAATTATTGACTTGGGCAAATAGAAGCATCAGTTTTTCCTATCGACAACATCAATAGAACTTACTGATAGAGATTCTAGATATAAGTAATCAGCTTAAGTTATAACTGTAGCGATATCTATGATTTGTATGCCATCGATAGAAACTATTCATTGGACGATATCGGCAACTAAATAATAGCTTGTTCTTCATCCATTGACGCTTGTCTCAAGAAGATGAGCGCACGAGGTAAAGTGACGACTATGATCAGCCGCACCCGACTTTTAGCCGCTCTGTTTTCCTCTCTGTTGCCTTTTGCTGCCCCACCTTTCTCTCAGGCGCAGACCGATGCCCACACTGCCTCCGACTTAGCCGCCAAAGTGGAAGAACTTCAACGCGAGCTCGAAGATGTCCGCACACAGTTGGCTGCGCTGAAGAAAGATGCTTCCGCAGCGCCGGCGACGTCTGCTGCCGCGACTAACGCAGCAACACCTGCGGCAAGCTCCAGTCCGACGTCGCTTGCCGGCTTGCTTGGCCCAACAAGTTTCAGCGGTTTTGTGGACACGTACTATGCCTACAACTCCAATCAACCTACTTCCCGCACGAACGGCTTCCGTTCTTTCGATGGGCAGGCTAATCAATTTGCGCTGAATCTCATAGAACTCGTAGTCGACAAGCAACCAGTGGCCACGAACAGCCGAACGGGGTACCACATCGCGCTTGGATTCGGGCAGGCGATGAACGCCGTCAACGGCAGTGATCCCGGCGGGCTTGGCTTTGACCAATACTTAAAGGAAGCGTACTTTTCCTATCTGGCTCCCGCAGGCAAAGGGTTGCAAGTGGACGTTGGCAAATTCGTTACTCCTGCCGGAGCCGAGGTAATAGAGACGAAGGACAATTGGAATTATTCGCGTGGTCTACTCTTTTCTTACGCGATTCCCTACTACCATTTCGGTGTTCGTGCGAAGTATTCCTTCAATGATAAGTACTCTCTGACCGGATACGTCGTAAATGGCTGGAATAATCTTGTCGATAACAATACCGGCAAGACTTACGGTATGAGCTTAGGTTGGAATGTCACGAAGAAGGTCAGCGTGACGCAAAACTACATGGCAGGCCCTGAACAAGCGTCGAATTCCAATTGGCGCCAGCTTTGGGACACTGTAGTTACGTATTCCCCTACGGGCAAGCTCTCTCTGATGGCGAATACAGATTACGGACGAGGAGATCGGATGGCGGGCATCATTCATCCGGTGTTCTGGACAGGAGTAGCGGGCTACGTAAAGTATGCGTTCAACCCGAAGTACGCAGTGGCAACGCGCTACGAATACTACGACGATCATGACGGATTCACGACGGGCACAGCTCAGAATTTCAATGGAATTACAGGCACCTTCGAGCGCACAATTGCGAGCCATATTTTGAGCCGTTTGGAATTTCGTCGAGATATGTCCAATCGTCCGACGTTCATTCGAGGCAACAATAATCCTGTAATGGCGCAGAACACTGCTGCGGCCGGGGTGGTGTTCATGTTCGATAGCCGCGAAGGTAAGTAAGGGAATAATCTGGCGATTTGGGCGGGGCAGATGCCTTCGCCCTCATTGCATCATTATTTGAAGCTGACTCTCATCCTTGCAACAATAAAGGTCTGCCCTCATTCGGATCCATGCTCGATGTTGAATACGCGCAATCATCGCACGTTTCGCCAAATCGCGAATCCGACTCCTGCTTCGCATCGATGCTTCCCAAAACGCAAGAACAACGCCGCACTCACGGCTGGCTCTTTGCTCTAGCCGACGAAGTGGGAAGCGAAAAACAGGCTCGTAATTCAACCGCATTCGTTCTGAAGGATATTGCCGCCGCATTTGGGAGCTCAAGCCCATACGAACTGCACCGCGCGCTGCTTCCGCGTTTAATCCAGCAAGCGAATGCAAAGCTGATGCAGACGTGCGGAAAGAGCACGGTTCCAATTTCCCTGATGACGTGCGCATTGCGATCGGATTGCGCCGTGCTCTGTCACGTTGGAGACGTTCGCTGCTATCTCATTCGGCGTGGACATGCCGAACTCCTCACTCGCGATCACACAGTTGCAAATGATTCGCGCCGGCTCGGGTTAGCTCCAGATCAGCATAGAAGTTCCTATCTTGATCGCCAGAGCCTTGCTCGCTCAATCGGCACTCATGCGTTTGTTGCAGTCGATGTGACCGAACGCCAAATCATCGCAGGCGATGTTCTGCTTGCCTGCTCATTCGGGTTCTATTCGGGAGTTCGGGAGGTGGATATGGAGTTGATCATCAGCAGCAACCGTGACCCAAGCATCGCTGCTCGCGAACTAATTTCGACGGCGAAAGCAAAGACATCTGCTGACTTGATCGGTGTGCAAATTATGCGGATTGGTGAATCGACAAACCGCGCGTAAACGCCTAAATGGTGAACTAAAATGCGATAGCGCGCAAGGCAAACGGCTCCCGATCCAAAGGGTTTATCGCCCGCCCGTCACAGATGCTGTTTCCGCGCGAGGCGCGAAGTATCCCGTTCGACCACGAACTTTGTATTTCTTGTTCACCGCTTCGATATCGATGGTCCGATATTTTCCGTTTTGAACAAAATCGGCAGGTTTGTAAGAGATT
>DATEMI010000348.1:0-3430 GCA_035275665.1 Terriglobales bacterium
AAATACCTGGAACTGTACGAAACGATTTGCGCGGTCGAAGCGCCCATTGAGCTTACTTCCGCCGACGCTCTCTCTATGCTGGGTGAACCGGGAGCCGCAGCCGCATGAGCACGTTAGTCCAGGTTCCTTCTGACGAGTTGCAGGAGGTCGGATGTCCGTATCCCGAGCCACAGCTCGGGTTTCTTGTTCACGAACCGAGGAAAGTCAATAACCTCACTCTAATCGATGGCAAGACATTTCTCTCGACGACTGTCTCGGGCGACATCACTCCGCCCGGCGCGCCGGATGTTGGTTTCTTTCACGACGACACGCGTTTTTTGAGCAAGATGGAGTTGAAGATCGGCGGGAATCGCACGGTTGTGCTGTCCTCCAGTGAGGAGAAAACCTTCGCGTCGAAGATCGAGCTGACGACTGGGTCGCTTTCGCAGATCAACTCCTTTGATTTGCCCGAGAACACGGTCCATATCCGACGCCAGCAACTGCTGGCGTCGCAGTTGCTGTACGACTCTATAACCTTCTCGAACTTCAACCAATCGGATGCCGAGCTGCTGGTCGAGATCGCCTTCGAGTCGGACTTTGTCGATGTGTTCCAGGTTCGCGGATGCGCGCGCCACAAGTGCGGAAAGTACTACAAGCCCATTATTCGCGATAACAGTTTGGTCTTTTTCTATCGTGGGCTCGATCAGGTGGCTCGCGAGACCGTGGTTCGCTTCCAAACGCCTCCCGATGAAATCGAGAAGAACATTGCACGTTGGAAGCTCAAGGTTCCGGCGTCGCAATTTCGTGAACTTTTGAACACAGTGAGCTGTCGCGTCGGGGATGAGAGCGCGCGCCCAGCCGGCAAAACCGTAGTCCAGGGATTCCGCGATCGCCGCGAGGCGTTTCACCGCTGGGAGCAGGAGTCGACCAGCTTTGAGAGCAGCAACGACATCTTCGATCAGGCGCTGCGTACTTGCATCGCCGATTTTCACGCACTGCAAATTCCAAATGGGGATCAGCACATCGTAGCTGCCGGTATTCCGTGGTTTGCAACGATGTTTGGCCGCGACTCGTTGATCGCGGCCTATCAATCTCTTCTCTTGAATCCTCGTCTCGCTTCAGAGACTTTGCGGGTGCTCGCGCGCTATCAAGGCAAGCAGTTCAATGATTGGCTCGATGAAGAGCCAGGCAAGATGCCCCACGAGTACCGCACGGGCGAGATGACGCGCGCCGGCGAAATGCCCTTCGGACCCTATTACGGCTCGGTCGATGCGACTCCTTTATTTTTGATTCTGCTCAGCGAGACCTTTAACTGGACTGGCGACGAGAAATTGGTCACGGATCTGCTCCCGGCAGCCCGCGCCGCGCTTGACTGGATCGAGAACTACGGCGACCTCGATGGAGATGGTTTTGTCGAATACAAGCGGCGCTCGCCAAAAGGTCTCACGAACCAGGGTTGGAAGGACTCATGGGATGCCAACATGCATCGCGATGGCAGCGTCGCTGCGCCTCCGATCGCGCTCGTGGAAGTGCAAGGTTATTGCTACGAAGCGCAGTATCGAATGTCGCAGCTTCTGCGTGTTTTTGGCGACACGGAACGTGCCGACCGACTGCGCAAGTCCTCAGCCGAGTTGGCAAAGAAGATCGAGAAAAGCTTCTGGTTGAGTGGCGAGAACTTCTATGCCATGGGACTCGACGCGCATAAGCGTCCTCTGGAAGTGATTTCATCCAATCCCGGACACCTGTTGTTCACGCGCGCGATCTCGCGCGACCGCGCCCGCCTGGTCGTCCAGCGATTCATGCGAGACGACATGGAGTCAGGCTGGGGCTGGCGGACACTGGCTGCGTCGGAGCGAGTCTTCAATCCGCTCAGCTATCATCGCGGTTCTGTCTGGCCGCACGATAACTCGCTCGTTGCTCATGGAATGGCACTGTACGGATTTCGCGAGGAGGTGAAGAAGGTTTTTACTGCGCTCTATCATGCAGCACTCAACTTCCGCGACTATCGTCTGCCGGAACTTTTCTGCGGCGTTCAGCGCAACGAATACGACGAACCCGTACACTATCCCGTTTCTTGCTCTCCGCAGGCATGGGCTTCGGGAGCTTTTTTCTTACTGCTCACCTCACTGCTGGGCATTCGGCCTTCAGCGGCGCGGAAAGAACTTAATATCGTGAATCCAACTCTGCCCGATTGGCTTGAGTTTCTGCACCTTCGCAACCTGCGCGTCGGGAACAGCCGCGTGTCGCTCGATTTCACGCGCCAGGGTGAGCGCTCGTTCTGCAATGTTGTGGACGTGTCAGGAGAGAAGCTGTTGATCAACGTAGCATTCCGAAAGTAAACGGACACACCGAAGTCCTATCGCTCACACGACTGGACTTTGTGGACAGAGTGGACATTGTGGACAGTCCACGTTGTCCATGTCGTCCATTTCGTCCACAAAGGGTGGTTCGAACTCGACTGCTTTTGGAAGTAATCATTGCGGCACCGGATTCATTGCGCTGCACTCTCACGTGTGATAACTTCCGGCCAACTGCATTCGTATGGAACTTCAGGACCGCGATTCACGTTAATCGTGGTGTAAGCCGGAGGCAAACGCATGATCATCGCGATCATTGTGATCGCCGTTATCGTTTTCTTGCTCATTGTTCTGTACAACGGGCTGGCAGGACTGCGTGTCCGCGCGGATTCGGCCTGGAGCGACATCGACGTGCAGCTCAAACGCCGTCATGACCTGATTCCCAATCTGGTCGAGACCGTTAAAGGATACGCAGCGCACGAGAAGGGAACGTTTGAGAACATCGCCCGCTATCGCTCGGCTGCAATGTCAGCAACTACGATCGATGAGAAGGCACAGGCAGAAGGACAACTTACGCAGGCGCTTCGCGGGCTGCTCGCAGTAGCGGAAAATTATCCACAGCTTCGTGCGTCGGAGCAGTTCACTTCGTTACAAAACCAGTTGGCGCAAACCGAAGATGCAATTCAAAACTCGCGTCGCTACTACAACGCCGTAGTGCGCGACTTGAACACAAAGATCGTAACGTTCCCCAGCAACATCATTGCAGGAATGTTCAACTTCACACCGCGCCAGTTCTTCCAAACCGAGACGGCGGAGGACCGGGCTACGCCGGTGGTTAAGTTTTAGCGTGAGCGCTGATGAGAGGCGCGCGCGTTGTCGCCAATCGGAAAAGCGCGCGCTGAGACTCGCAACGCTGCTGACGATGTTCTTGCTGCTGTATTTGAGTGGATTGCCTTCTTCGTCGATGACCTTCTGGACTCTCAGAAAGAGCGAGTAGTTCGAACCTTCCGGTCCAAGGTAATCGACCGGAATATAGCGATGAATGCCGTGGAAGCTTCCGACGAAGGCAAGCGTGAGACGTTCATTGATATCGGCTGAGCCGTTTTTGCGAACATCAATATCTGCGCTGAAGTCAGAAATACGCCAACTGCGCT
>DATEMI010000349.1:0-3896 GCA_035275665.1 Terriglobales bacterium
ATCTCGTGACCCGTCCGCTACCGTGGACGGTACTGACTGGTCAGTTCGCCGAACAGAACTCTAGCTTTTCGGCGAAGCCACGTTCACCTGCTGACCATCTTCCAGCGAATCGGCAGGGTTCACGATGATGCGGTCGGTGGGCTCGAGACCGTTTACGACCTCAACCGCGGTGCCGTAGTCGCGCCCGATGGTGATCGCCCTGAGATGAACTTTGTTATCTGCGTCGACCACAGCGGCTCGCGGTCCTTCGGCGCGGAACAGGAGCGTATTGATCGGCACCGTAAGGCGAGGAGCATCGACCTTTGCGGCAAAATGAACCTGTGCGTAAGCCCCCGGCAGGATTTTTCCGTCCCTATTTGGAACATCGATCTCGGTCAGCAGGGTGCGTGTTGCCGGGTCGATCGCCTCTGACGTTCGCACGACCTTACCTTCGAATTCCTGACCTGCATATTCGCGCTGCTGCAGGAAAGCTTTCATCCCGACTTTGATCGCCGGGCTGTACGTCTGTGGGACATTTACGTAGACGCGCAAAGGATCAACCTGCGCGACATCGAAAAGTTCCTTATCGGGACCGGCGTTGCCGGCATTGATCAACGCGCCTACATCGATGTTGCGCTTGGTGAGCACTCCCGAAAAGGGAGCGTAGATGTGCTTGAAGGATTCCATCTGTTCGAGACGCCGGACGTTCGCGTCAGCGGCGGCGAGGTTCGCCTGGGCCTGCTGATATCCGCTCACCTGCTGATCGAGTTCCTGCTGAGACACAGAATCCGTCTTGCGCAGGTTCTGCCAGCGTTCCGCGGAGCTCTTGGCCAATCCCAACTGAGCCTGGATTTGCTGACGAGAGGCGCGTGCCTGCAGCAGCTCCTGATCGACTTCTGGAGTATCGATGTCGGCGAGCAGCTCGCCTTTCTTTACTTGCGAGCCGATGTCTTTGTACCAGTGCAGCACGTACCCGTTGGTGCGAGCGTAAATCGGGGATTCTTTATATGCCTGGATCGTAGCGGGGAGAACCAGTTCCTCGTGTGACTGCTCCTGCTTCGGAGTGGTGACAGCAACGCTCGGCTTTGCCAGACGCTCGGTCTCAGCTGCGAGAGCCTTCTTTTCGCCCAGCTTGCCGGCGATCGTAATGGCGCCGGCGATGAGCAGAACGAGAACAAACGCGCCGATGATCCACGCGGTTTTGCGCGCCGGTGTGCCGCGCTGCGGATCTTGCTGTGGCGTTTGCTGCCCCGTTTCCGACGCCGAATTGACGACCTGAAGAGAACTCACTTCGTGCTTATCGAATCCTTTCGCTATTCCTCGTGTACCCACTCCGGCTCCTGTCCCAGATTGGTCGCGTGGACGGCTCTTCTGCCATGAATCATTGTAAAGACTGCGGGCACAAAGAAGAGCGTCGCGACCGTAGCAAATAATAGTCCGCCGATAACTGCGCGTCCGAGCGGCGCATTCTGTTCTCCGCCTTCGCCCAGGCCCAGCGCCATCGGCACCATGCCGATGATCATCGCCAAGGCCGTCATGATGACCGGACGAATGCGTGTAAATCCTGCCTCAAGCGCAGCCTGGAATGCAGGTAGTCCGGCATCCATGCGCTCGCGCGCAAAAGAGACAAGCAGAATGCTGTTCGCGGTTGCCACGCCAACGCACATGATCGCTCCGGTCAGCGAAGGCACGCTGAGCGGAGTATGACTGAGCAGCAGCATCCACAAAATTCCCGCCAAAGCTCCCGGCAACGCAGTAATGATGATGAACGGATCAAGCCACGACTGAAAGTTCACCACGATCAGCAGGTAGACGAGAACGATCGCCATGATCAGGCCGAAGGCGAGGCCCCGGAAGGACGAAGTCATGGTCTCGACCTGTCCGCGCAAGATGATCTGCGTGCCCTTAGGGCGCTTCGACTCGAAATCCTGCACGATCCTGGTCACGTCACTGGCCACTCCGCCCAGATCGCGTCCCTGCACCGAGGCGTACACATCCACGACGGGAGTGATGTCGTAGTGATAAACGGCTGCCGGCGTGGACGCTGGGTTGATGGTTGCGAGATTAGCGAGCACCTGCGGAGCCGGAGCCGAGGGAGAACCGACCGGAGTGTTCATCAGCGCCTGTACCGAGTCCATGCGATAGTCCGGCGTGAGGATGGCGACGCTGTAGGTAACGCCATTCTTCGGGTTCAACCAATAACTCGGCGAGGTCTGGAAGCTTCCGCTGAGAGATACCAGCAGATTGCGCGCAACGTCTTGCTGATCGAGTCCAACTTCCTTGGCACGCGAACGGTCGATATTGAGGTTGATCTCCGGACCATTCATGAGCTGTTGCACATGAACGTCCGCAGCGCCGGGAACATGACGCATGCGATTGGCGATCTGCTCGGCGATCGCGTAATTCCCATCCAGATTGCGGCCAACTACTTGAACATCGATTGGGGAAGGCAGACCGAAATTCAGGATTTGGCTGACGATGTCCGCCGGCTGGAAGAAGAATTCCACTCCGGGAAAATAGAGCGGCAGATCTTCGCGCAGTTTTTTTACATATTCCTCGGTAGGACGGTGATGCTTCTCGTTAAGAGATACCAGAATCTCGGCGTCGGACGTACCGATCGTGCCGCTGGTGCTGTAGGTGGTGTTGATCGAGCTGAAGGGCAGTCCGATATTGTCGAGAATCGTAATCAGTTCGTTTTTGGGAATCTCCTGGCGCAGGACGTTCTCGACCTCATCGCACAGGCGGGCTGTCTCCTCGATGCGTGTGCCGGCCCGGGCGCGAACGTGCAGACGAAAAACACCGGCATCGACGCTGGGAAAGAAATCCTCTCCTAAGAAGAAGATCAGCCCAAAAGACACCACGCAGAATGCGAGAAAAGCCGCGGCGAAGATTTTGCGATGCTCAAGGGCACTCCCCAGCATGTCGCGATAGCTGGTGCGGAAGCGTTCAAAACCGCGCTCAAAGCCGCGCTGGAAACGTCCCAAAATGGTCTTTGGCTGGGCGGCCTTATGCTCGTGTCCGCGCATGATGTACAGCACCATCGTGGGCACCAGCGTTCGCGAGAGCAGATAGGACGCCAGCATTGCGAACACCACAGCTTCGGCCAGCGGAACAAACAAGAATTTAGCCACGCCGGTGAGGAAGAACATCGGCACGAAGACGATGCAGATGCAGATGGTCGAGACGAACGCCGGTAGTGCGATCTGCTGCGAGCCATCGAGGATGGCCTGCTTCATCTCCTTGCCCATGGCGATATTGCGCTCGATGTTCTCGATGGCCACGGTTGCATCGTCAACCAGGATTCCCACGGCGAGCGCAAGACCGCCGAGCGTCATGATGTTGATGGTCTCGCCCAGCGCGCTCAGCAGGATGATTGAAACGCAGATCGAAAGCGGAATGGAAACCGTGATGACCAGCGTGGGGCGCCAATCGCCGAGGAAGAGCAGGATCATCAGCGCGGTAAGCACTGCGGCAATGGCCCCTTCGCGCAGCACGCCGTTGATCGATCCGCGCACAAACAGTGACTGGTCGAAGAGCGTTTTGATGCTTAAGTCCTGCGCCTCCGGAATACCTTCAGCGATTATCGGCAGGCGCTCTTTGATTTGCTTGACTATGTCGAGTGTGGAAGCTCCGCTGTTTTTCATGATGCTCAGCAGAGTTCCGCGCACGCCGTCCTGGCGCACGATGTTGGTCTGGGGCGTAAAGCCATCGCGTACGTGAGCCACATCGCGAAGGTAAGTGGTCACGCCATTCTTACTGCGAACCGGGAGGTCGTTCAGCTCGGCGACGGTCTGCGTGCTGGCGTTCATGCGCACGTTCATTTCCAGCGCACCGATCTTTGCCGTTCCCGAGGGCAGAATCAGGTTCTGGGAATCGACGGCAGTCACCACGTCGACCGGAGTCAGCCCGTGCGCCTG
>DATEMI010000350.1:0-2618 GCA_035275665.1 Terriglobales bacterium
GGACACGTCTATCTCGGTGGTGCGCTGGCGCAGATCGCTAAATGGGACGAGGCAATCGCGGAATTGCGAACCGCGGTGAAGCTTGCGCCACGGCAACCGCAAACCCACGAAGCTCTCGGTCGGGCGCTCAGCGGCGCTCAAAAGCTCGACGAAGCCGCTGCCGAAATGCGTAAGGCCGTCGAACTTTCACCGGATCAACCTGAGCTGCACGATGAATTGGGTTCCATTCTGGCTCAACAAAGAGAGTTCGCTGCTGCCGAAGCCGAATTCCGGTCTGCCCTCAAGCTGTCTCCTCAGTACGAACCTGCATTGCTGCATTTGGGTGTCGAATTGCTGAATCAAAACAAGACCCTAGAAGCGGCACAGGCGCTGAGCGAGGCTGTTCAGCGGAATCCGAACGATGGACTCGCACATTACTATTTCGGGAATGTCCTCGAGTCGCAGCAGAAGATCACCGACGCTCGGGTAGAGTACGAGCAAGCGTCCAAGTTGATTCCCAGCTACGCGCCCTTACAGACGAAGCTTGGAATACTGGCACAGCGCGCGGGTGATGTTCAGGGCGCTGTCACAGCTTTTCGCGCCGTTGTCGTCGCCCAGCCAAATGATCCAGAAGCGCACAACAATCTCGGCCTGGCTCTTCTGCAATCCGTACAGGTCAACGAAGCCATCGACCAGTTCAATCAGGCAATTAAGCTTGCGCCGCAGGACAGCGGCTTTCGCAACAACCTCGGCGCCGCATATCTGCAGAAGGCGGATTTCGATTCAGCGATTCAGCAGTATCAGGAAGGTCTCAAGCTGTCGCCGAATAATGCCGAGCTTCACTACAATCTAGGCCTCGCGTACAAACTCAAAGACGATATGCCTTCGGCGGAAGCCGAACTTCGCAAAACCATTGAACTCGATCCCAAGATGCCAGACCCGCACTACACGTTGGGAGTCACGCTCTGGCAGACGGGAAAATTCGACGATGCAGCAAACGAGCTAAGTGAAGTAATCCGTCTCAAGCCGGATTACGCCGAGGCTTACTACACTCTGGGGACTGTTTATAAGCAGGCAGGCGATTTAACCAAAGCGGCTGAGGCACTGCGAAAGGCGATTCAACTTCAGCCGGATTTCGCCGGCGCACACACCACGCTTGCAGCAGTGCTGCGCCAGCAAGGTGATACCGAGGAAGCTGCGCAAGAAAATAAGCTCGGAGCCGAAATCGCCCAGAAGAAGATGACACTCCAAACCGCAACCTTCGCTACCAATTCGGGAAACAGGCTATTGAATGCCGGTGATTTAGATGGTGCGATCGCGCAATTCGAATCGGCCATTAAGGCCGATTCGTCGTATGCTCCGGCCCATCGGCAACTAGCTGCGGCTTTAGCCCGCAAGGGAGACAAAACTCGATCGCAGCAGGAGTTGGAGATTGTACGGAAGTTGGTGGAGGGCGGTAAGAACTAGAGGGAACAGGATACAGGGAACAGCCAAGCGTCTCGCGGCTGCGAAAGCCCCTTGTTCCCTGTGTCTCGTAACCTATCCCCTGTTCTTCTCTACTGTTGTTTTCTCAGCGCCACCAGCTCACTTTCGATCGGAACTCCGCG
The DNA here is from genome assembly GCA_035275665.1 of Terriglobales bacterium. Classification (GTDB taxonomy): domain Bacteria; phylum Acidobacteriota; class Terriglobia; order Terriglobales; family Acidobacteriaceae; genus Gp1-AA112. The sequence goes on from DATEMI010000350.1 coordinate 1,587, forward strand.
CGTGACCTTCACGTGGAGAACTGCCTCGAAAGGTTCGGGCTCTCCGTTGGGTGAAACTGCAAGTCGCAGCAGCAGTTGCTCAACCGAGCTTTGGCGGCAGACGAACTCGACTGCCGCTTGCGTGCCCAGGGTAGTCGTGCCTGCGAGGATCATCACAGATCGTGCCGGATTCAATCCGCGCTCGAGCGCAATGACTGAGTAGTCGTCGCTTAGGGTCAGGTTGTTTGGTGTGCCGAAGAAGACGCGCTGCTCGTCGGCTTCAGGATGGACATTGACAATTCCGAGATCGCCTTTGCGCGGCCCCGAGGTCATGCGCTGAAAGACGAACTCCTGCGTGTTGGGAATATCACGCAAAGTCAGATTTTCCGCCGGTGATCCGACAAAGATCAGATTGTTGTTCTTAACGTCGTCGAGCGAGAGCAGGCTGCCGCGCTTCACCAGAATCGGACGATGGAGCTGAGCAAAGACCCCATCAAGCTGGTGAATAGCCAAGACCTCGCCGACACCGGTGTAGTGGTCAAGAACTTTGGCATTCGCATCGCGTACCGGATCGCGATAACGCATTCCCGTTTCGGGACGTCCGACAAAGGCGGCGTTGCTAAAGATCACCCATGGCTCGTCGGAAGTGGAAGAGAATGCCTTCCAGAAGACGCGAAATGCCGGCGGCGAATCGTTCTCAGCGGCCTGTGCTGAAGTGCCGTGATTGAGAGAACCTCGCTGTGCAAGCAGCAGGACAATTGCTCCGGCCAGGAGCAACGAAAGCACAATTACAGCGGCAGCCCACTTGTTCTTTCCCGTATCCGGACGTTGAATAATTGGCGCGAGAGGCGCCGGAGATGTCACAGGCTTTTCGGTGTTAGCCGGAGGCCGGTGCATTTCCAGGGTGTACGAGCCTTTGGGTAACTCGACCTGCACTGCATCGCGTGCACCGTCGCTGTGGTAGTACTCCTGCAGTTTCTGGCGCAGTCGTCCGACCTGTACGCGCACCGTCGAATCGGCCTGAGGATCGAAGTCTGCCGGCCGTCCGAAAAC
>DATEMI010000351.1:0-6115 GCA_035275665.1 Terriglobales bacterium
TGAAACTCGGGCAACTCGTCCGACCCATCGAAGCAGTCGGATGCTACGTTCCCGGCGGGCGGCATCCACTTCCTTCTACGCTGCTCATGACAGTCATTCCGGCGCAGATCGCAGGTGTGCCGCGAATCGTAGTGGTCTCCCCGCGACCTGCGGCGGAAACTCTTGCGGCCGCCGCGCTGCTTGGCGTGACAGAGTTCTACGCCATCGGCGGCGCACAGGCCATTGCCGCGCTCGCGTACGGCACGAGGTCAATCCCAAAAGTGAACAAGATCGTTGGCCCGGGAAATGCATTTGTCACGGCCGCGAAAAAGCTGGTCGCCTTCGACTGCTCGATCGACATGCTTGCGGGACCGACGGAGGCTTTAGTGGTGAGCGAAAACGGGAATGCAAGTTTCATTGCCGCAGATCTTGTCGCGCAGGCTGAGCACGATCCGGACGCGTTGCCGATTTTTGTGACCTCGAATAAAAGATTGGGGGAACAAGTAATCGCGGAAACAAACCGTCAGTCCCAGAGCAACCGCATCGCACGCGAAGCGCTGAAACGAAACGGCTACGTGATTGTTTCGGAATCGCCAGCCGATTCCATGCGTATCGCAAACCTGCTGGCGCCTGAGCACATCACGGTTCCCAATCAGGGCGCGTTAGCGGAAGTTCACTCTGCTGGTTCTGCGTTCGTTGGAGATTTTTCGCCGCAGGCCGCGGGCGACTACGCTTCAGGTCCAAATCACGTTTTGCCCACTGGCGCCTGTGCCCGGTTTCGCGGCGGGCTCAGCGTCAGCGACTTTGTGAAACTCATCACCGTGCAGGAACTCTCAGCGCGCGGCCTGGGAACAATCGCACGTGAGGTAATGACCTTGGCTCGCGCCGAAGGTCTGCTCGCCCATGCGCAGTCGATCGCGGTAAGGACAGAAGCGTGACGGAAAAGCCACTCCAGGCACGGGAAGCCGTGCGCAAGATGAAGGAGTACCATCCACCGCTCAGCGGACGGGACGGGCTGCGCCTCGATTTTAACGAAAACACCGAGGCCCCTTCTCCAAAGGTTGCAGAAGTTTTGCAGCGCACCCCTGCCGAGGAATTGACGAAGTATCCGGAGCGTGCGCCGTTAGAGGCTCTGGTCGCTAAGTACTTGCGGCTTACGGCTTCGCAAGTTCTCCTAACCAACGGTGTTGACGAAGCCATTCACCTGCTTTGCGAAACTTACCTCGAGCCGGAGTACGAGGTCATCATTGTTGTTCCGACATTTTCGATGTATGAGATCTATGCGCAGAGCACAGGCGCAACAGTGATCTCCGTGGAGGCGGATCCGGACGATGGCTTCAAGTTTCCCATTGATCATGTGCTTTCCCGAATTGGACCGAAGACGCGTTTCATCGCGGTAGCGAGTCCGAACAATCCGACGGGAACTCTTGTCGCACGGCAGGACCTGCTGAAGTTGGTCGACGCTGCCCCCCATGCAGCCGTGCTCGTGGATGAGGCGTATTACGAGTTCTGCGGCGAAACGGTGCTCGGTTCGGTGAGCCGCTTTCCCAATCTATTCATCGCCAGAACATTCTCCAAAGCCTATGGGCTTGCTGGGCTGCGCATCGGGGTGCTTGCTGGAACTGAAGCGCAGATGCAGATGGTCCGGAAAGTCAGCTCGCCGTACAACGTGAATGGAATTGCATTGGCCTGTTTGCCTGCAGCGCTTGCCGATCGAGCGTTCGTCGAGAGTTACGTGCATCAGGCGGTTCAGGGACGCGGACGATTGATGATCCAACTCGCCTGCCATGGAATCCCATATTGGATCAGCCAGGCGAACTTTGTTCTCGCGAAAATCGGAACGCGTCACGCCGACTTTGTCACAGAAATGAAAAAGCGCGGCATTCTGGTGCGAGATCGAAGCAAAGATCCTGGATGCGACGGTTGTGTGCGCATGACCGTCGGAGCGGCCGAGCATACGGATCGCCTTTTGCAAATGCTTCCCAAGGTTTTGAAAGCCATCGACTGGGTCGCTCCAAAAAGCCCACCCACGCAGGCTCAAGCTGGGAGCGCGCCATGAGAACCGCCAAGCTGCAGCGCAATACGACAGAAACGAAAATCGCATTGGCGTTGAGCATCGATGGTCGGGGTAAGTACGAAGTTTCCACCGGCATTCGCTTCTTCGACCACATGCTGGAGTTGTTCGCGCGGCATGGCGCTTTCGACCTTCGGCTCAAGTGCGATGGCGATCTCGATGTCGATCAGCACCACAGCGTGGAGGACGTGGGCATCGCGCTCGGTGAGGCGTTCGATCGTGCGCTCGGAGACCGCAAAGGCATCCTGCGCGCGGGCTACTTCCTCATGAGTATGGACGAGACGCTCGGCATGGCAGCCGTCGATCTCAGCGGACGAGCCTCAGCCGTTGTGGATACACGAGTGCGAACTCGGCTGGTTGGAGATTTTCAGTCAGAGCTCGCTTATGACTTCTTTGAAGGCTTTGCCCGTGGTGCACGCGCAAATGTGCATGTGAAGACGCTCTACGGCCGCTCCAATCATCACAAGCTGGAAGCCCTGTTCAAAGCGTTCGCGCGCGCGTTGCGCTTTGCATGTTCGCGAGATAAGCGCCTGGCCAAAATGCTCCCCAGCACCAAGGGTCTGCTGTGATCGCGATCGTCGACTACAAAGCCGGCAACCTTGCTTCCGTGAAGAAGGCTTTCGACCACCTCGGCGCCGAGTCGATTGTTACTGCCGATCCTGAAGTCGTGAAAGGCGCGGACAAACTGGTTCTTCCAGGCGTGGGGCACTTCGCGGCAACAGCCGAACTGAGCCGCCGCGGACTTCGTGGAGCCATCCAGGAGCGCATCGCGTCTGGGAAGCCCTTTTTGGGAATTTGTGTGGGTATGCAATGGATGCTCACGGGCAGCAGCGAAGCTCCAGAGACGCCCGGCTTGGGAGCAATCCCTTCGATGTGTGAACGCTTCGTCGCGTCCGGCGAAAAGGTGCCGCACGTTGGCTGGAATCGCATCGCGAAGGTTCGCAATTCATGGCTCTTGAACGGAATTGAATCGGGATCCTTCGTCTATTACTCGCATTCCTACTGCGCTCCGGTTACAGCCGACACGGTCGCTGTCACCGAGTATGTCGGAACGTACTCGGCTGCTTTAGAACACGGCAACATTTTTGGCGTGCAGTTCCACCCGGAAAAGTCGGGCGAGGTGGGGTTGAAGCTGCTTCGAAATTTCGTAGAGCTTTAAAAAGCAATTTCACCACGGAGACACTGAGGACACGGAGAAAGCTATTCTTGTCAGTCCGAACCGCCGCCGAGAATGAAATCTTTTCTCCGTGGCTCCGTGGTGAAACAGACTTCTCATGCTTACCAAACGCATCATCGCCTGCCTCGACGTCGACGCTGGACGCGTCGTCAAAGGCACACAGTTCGTGAACCTGCGCGACGCAGGCGATCCGGCGGAGCTGGCGCGGGCGCATGCCGAATCGGGAGCAGATGAGATCGTCTTGCTCGACATCACCGCTACGCACCAGAAGCGTGGCACTCTCATCGACACCGTTCGCCGTACAGCTCGCGAACTATTCATTCCCTTTACAGTGGGCGGAGGCATTCGCACGCTCGCCGATGCTGAATCGATCTTTGAGGCAGGCGCCGACAAGATCAGCATTAACTCCGCCGCGATACGCGATCCAAAGTTGATCGAACAGATCGCGGTTCGCTTTGGATCGCAGGCAGTAATCGTCGCCATCGATGCGCGGCTTGGCAACAACGGTCATCGGTATGACGTGTACGTGGCTGGGGGAAGAACTCCCGCGGGAAGGACGGCGACAGAATGGGCAGTCGAAGCAGAAGAACGTGGCGCCGGCGAGATTTTGCTCACATCAATGGATCGCGATGGGACCGGGAGCGGATTTGATTGCCAACTTACCTCGCGAATCAGCTCCGCCGTGCAAATTCCAGTGATCGCCTCCGGCGGTGCCGGCAATGCTGCGCACTTCGTCGAAGTTTTTCGCGCTGGTAAGGCCGACGCCGCATTGGCCGCCTCGATCTTTCATTTTGGCATTGAAAATATTCGCGCTCTAAAAACTGTTTTGCAGGATGAAGGTATCCCGATGAGGCTGCCATGCTGATCCCTTCCATCGATCTGATGGGCGGGAAGATCGTTCAGCTTGTGCAGGGCGAACGCAAGGCGCTCGAATTTGATGATTTCCCACAATGGGTTCGACGGTTCAGCAAGTTTCCCATCGTCCAGGTGATCGATTTGGATGCCGCTATGGGCAGAGGAGACAATCAACAGCTTGTAAAGGGACTCTGTGCCGAACTTCCCTGCCAGGTAGGCGGAGGGCTGCGGACGACCGAAGCGGCGCGCCAGGTTTTTGAGTGGGGGGCGAAGAAGGCAATCATCGGCTCATCTTTGTTCTTGGGAGCTGATGCGAATATCCCGTTCGCGACGGAGCTCGCGGATCAACTTGGCACCGAGCGCCTTATATTCGCGGTGGATTCACGCGGCGGCTTCGTTGCCGTCAAGGGCTGGAAAGAGAGCACAGGACTGCGGCCGGCCCATGCCATGCGCGAACTCGCACCATTCTGCTCCGCCTTTCTCTACACACACATCGACACCGAAGGAATGCTGCAGGGCTTTCCGTTTTCCGTTCTCGACGAGCTGCGCAATGCGACGCGAAACAAGTTAATCGTCGCCGGCGGCATCAAGTCCGCAGAAGAGATTCAGCGGCTCGATGAAATCGGAATCGACGCCGTGGTGGGAATGGCGATCTATACAGGCGTACTGCAAGCGTGAACAGACAGAACCGACGGCGGTAGCCGGTGGGCCGGAGATGGCGGAATGGCCAGCTCCGGGCAGAGTTGCCCCCTTGCAGGCCCTCGCGAAAACGCAGCCGCACACACCCGCGGCTGCCCCACCCCCCTGTCGGCGGCGGTTCCGTTGTTACCGCGTCACACTCAGCACTTCTTCCATCACTGCGTCATGGAACGCCGGCCGCACTTGCTTGATCAGCTTCGATTCATTGACGGGCCACGTGCGATTGGTCAGCAGCGCGATCGCGATCCTTCGCTCGCCATCGATCCACAGCGAAGTGCCTGTATATCCCAAATGCCCAAAAGAGGAAGGCGATAAATACCGGCCGGATTGCGACGGTGACGACGGAGTGTCCCATCCTAAAGCGCGTGAAGTCCCGGCGGGAGAAGATTGCCTTCGCGTGAACAAGGTGATGGTTTCTTTCTGGAACAGCTCTGGCCCATAGCCGAGCATGGCTGCGGAAAACGACATCAGATCAGAGGTATTGCCAAAAGCGCCGGCATGACCCGCAACTCCACCCATCACGCTGGCATTCTCGTCATGAACTTCACCCTGCACTAAGCGACGACGGAAGTCCCGATCATCGCGGGTCGGAGGAATCCGGCTGCGAAAACGCTCGGCAGGACGAAAGCAAGTCGACTTCATGAACAGCGGCCCAAAAATCTCGCGCATCGAAAAGACGTCCAGCGGTTCCCCTGCAAGCCTTTCCAGAATCTCTCCCAGCAGGATGAATCCGATGTCGCTGTATTCGGCATGTGTGCCAGGGTCGGCAATCAGAGGAAGCCGGAACGCCAGGTTCATCAGCTCTTCTCGAGAACGCCCGCGTTCAAAGAGACGCTCGTAGGCGGGCAAGCCCGAGGAATGCGCCAGCAGCATCTCAATCGTGATCTTTTCCCGTCTCGCATCATCGGTCTTAAATTCCGGCAGAATGTCCACGACTCTCTGCTTCAAATCGAGTTGTCCGCGATCGTAGAGCAGCATGGCCATCGCGGTAGTCGCAACCACCTTTGTGACCGACGCCAGATCGAAGACGGTCGACAGCGTCACGTCTTCTGCAGCCTCGTCGTAGGTGAAACGCCCAATGGCTCCCTGCAGCACGACGTTCCCATGCTGAAAGACCGCAAACGCTGCTCCGGGAAAGGCGTGCTGGGCGATGCCGGTGGCCAGCACCGCAAGCGCGCTGCTGCCGGAATATCCGAGAGCGCGTCGGATGGCACACCCGGGCGCACTTCCGACAACTTCGAATCCATGAGCTCGCGGCGAGGTCTCCATCATGAGCAGTTTAAGTGAAGTGCAAACCGATCACCTCGCAACGAGGCCTCCCACAAAACGGT
>DATEMI010000352.1:0-11042 GCA_035275665.1 Terriglobales bacterium
GGCTATCTTGCCTTTCATAATCCCTCCTGAACGTGTTGGCTTGTGACGAATGGCGGCGTGAAGCGTAGTCCCAATTGTGGAACAGATCGCGAATTCCACCGCAGCGGGTAATCTAAGAGTAAATGCCGCGAACAAAAGAGCCCGTCCTGCCACAGACATTCTATGCGCGCGACCCGCGCCTGGTCGCGCGAGAACTGCTGGGCAAGGTTCTCGTTCGTACATTGTCCAACCGTGCTGGATCTCCGCGGCTATCAGGAAGAATTGTGGAGGTCGAGGTTTACTTAGGGGATGGTGACCTTGCAGCTCACTCGGCCGCGGGAAGAACCACACGTAATGAAGTTCTCTTTGGGCCTCCCGGTCACGCTTATGTGTACTTCATCTACGGAGTGCACTACTGTTTGAATTTTTCCTGCTTGCCGGAAGGGCAGGCGGGCTGCGTGCTCCTCCGCGCGATCGAACCGCTCGCAGGAATTGAGCAGATGGCCGAATCGCGAGGTATCTCGCGCGAACGATTGCACTCAAGCTCTGGCTTAAAACTCCTCACAAGCGGACCTGGAAGAGTCTGCGAGGCCCTGAGCGTCACGCGAGAACGACTAAACGGTCAGGAACTCTATCGCAAGGAGTCTCCCCTGAAGATTGTGGATGACGGTATGCGCCTTGATGACATTGGCGAAAGCACTCGAGTCGGGATTAGGAAATCTTCTGAGATGCCCCTGCGCTACTTCATCCCGGGGAATGATTTCGTTTCGGGAAAACGGAATCATTTAACCACGGAGACACCGAGTACACGAAGACAAGCGAAGGGGTAAATCGCGCAAAAAGGACCTTCATCATCGAACGATGGACTCAGTAGACAAAGTGGACTTTATGGACCCTCCGCGCTGGAACAGCGCTCTGTCCACAGTGGCCACAAAGTCCACTTAGTCCACAGTCCTTTAACTGTTTTCTGCTGACTTCGGTTAACAACTACGGATTGTAAAATCGTCGATTCTTGCTATACGGCGCTTCGCCCGGCTCTCCGCGTCGGAAGTGCCCGGAGGGAATCGATTTGCCGTCGCGTTCGTGGGCGAGCAGTTCGATGAACCATGCTTCGTGTTCGATTTCTTCATTGAGAATGCGCGCTGCCATATCGTACGTGCGTGGATCTTTGCCGAAGGTCATGTCGCAGATTTCGCTCCAGCTTCGGATCGCGCAGCGCTCGGATTCGAGCAGCAGTGTGAGAATGTTCACGACCGTCGGTGGATTGGGCAGCTTCGCCGCTTCACATCCTGCCTGATCGTGGAATGCAGGCAGATCGTTCGGCAACTCCCCGCCGAGTTCATAAATGCGCGGCACGATCAGCTCCCAGTGCGCGCGATCTTCGAGGCGCGCGTCTTCGCAAATTTCTTTGTAATCCTCGTGGCCTGCCAGGTGCATGCGCAGGATCGTGTAGTAGTAGTACGTGCTCGCAAACTCCGCCCCTGCGTTGGCGATGAGCATCTTGATGAGCTTGTCGACATCGATTCCGCGCGCGCGAATCACTTCAACACCGACGCGGCCGCTGAGGTCGCCGTGCTTGACGACTCCGCCTTTTGCCATAGATTTGTCCTCCAGGCAAGAAGACTAAAAGCCGCCGCGATGATAGGTCTAATATATCGTTGCTATGTTTTTCATAGGCAAAACGGATTGGTGAGAGACGCATGGAAGTTCATCAGCTTCGCTATTTTTGTGCTGTTGCCGAATCGGGAAATTTTACCCGCGCCGCCGAGGCGACGCGCATCTCTCAACCGTCGCTCTCGCAGCAGATCCACAAACTGGAAGATGAACTCGGGGCGAAGTTATTTGACCGTTTGCCGCGATCGGCTCGCCTAACCCAATTCGGGAAGGCCTTCCTGCCCAAAGCCCAAGCCATCCTGCGCCAGATCGGTGAAGCGCGGATTGAAATTCGCGAGATGGCGAGTGCTGAAAGCGGCGAGGTGGTGCTTGGCGCGATCCCGACGATCGCTCCCTACCTGCTCCCCCGCATGTTGAGCAGCTTTGCGCGTCAGCACCCGACCGTATCGGTCAGCGTGGTTGAAGAGATTACTCCCACGCTTCTGGAGAGGCTTCACGAAGGATCGCTTGATCTTGCGGTACTCGCGTTGCCGGTCCAAGGCGAAGAATTGATTACGACCGAACTGATACAGGAGCCGCTCTTCGCGGTCTTGCCCGAACGGCACCCGCTGGCGAAACGGCGCACGGTGGTGCTCGACCAGATTCGCAATGAGCCCTTTCTTCTTCTGAAAGAAGGGCACTGCTTCCGCGAGAATGCGCTGCAGGCCTGCCGGCAATCGCAGGTGAATCCTAATGTCGTCTTCGAGAGCGGGCAGTTTGCAACGATACTGGCGATGGTCTCTGCCGGCATGGGCGTATCGGTGGTTCCCGAAATGGCAGTCAAGGAAACAAGCGGCTGCAACTTTGTGCTGATTGCGGATCAATCCATTCGCCGCACGATCGGAGTCGCGCGTTTGAAATATCGATACCCGACGCGCGCGCAGCGAGCTGTACTGGAGCATTTGCAGAAGGCCTCGCGGCGGAATGTGGGTCAGCGGTCGGCTTAATCTTCTTACCCACTTTGAACAGCCGATCCCCGCGAGCGCAAAACCCACGCGCCTACGCCCCATCCGTCTCGTGGCGCTCGCAGGGATGACAAGGCGGGTCCTATAAGGCGTATTCGGGTTTTGAGGTGTTGTGCGGCACTGATTTCTACTTCATTCCCACTCCATCGACCTTGTCACGGCTTTTTTCCACCGCGTGTACAGTCGGTCGCGTTCCGCTAATTCCATTTTGGTATTCCAGCGGCGATCGACCTTCCAGGTAGCTTTCAACTCATCGAGCGATTGGAAGAACCCTGTTGCCAATCCAGCGGCAAACGCTGCACCGAGGGCTGTGGTTTCCTTCACGTGCGGCGAGACGACTTCCCGATTCAGGATGTCAGATTGAAACTGCATTAGCAGTTCGTTGGCTACCATCCCGCCATCCACCCGCACGATGCCAACCGGTTTGCCGCAATCCTGCTCCATTGCTTCCAGCACTTCGCGAGTTTGGTAGGCGGTCGCTTCGAGCGCGGCACGTGCAATGTGTCCCTTATTGGCATAACGCGTCAAACCAGCGATCACGCCTCGCGCATTTGCCTGCCAGTAAGGCGCATAAAGACCGGAGAAGGCCGGAACGAAGTACACTCCACCGTTATCGCTGACAGTTCGCGCCAGGGTCTCTATTTCGGGGCTGGCTTTGATGAGACCCAAATTATCGCGTAGCCACTGGACCAGAGCTCCGGTAATCGCAACGCTGCCTTCGAGCGCATAATGGACCGGCTCGTTGCCGAGTTTGTAGGCGACAGTGGTGAGAAGCCCGTGTTTCGAAGTGACTTTCTGCGTACCAGTGTTCAGCAACAGGAAGCAGCCCGTGCCGTAGGTGTTCTTCGCTTCTCCCGGCGTAAAGCACGTTTGGCCTACGAGCGCGGCCTGCTGGTCGCCAAGAACCCCGGCGAGAGGAACGCCAGCCAGTGTTTTCTGACAGACCGTTCCGTACGTTTCTGAGCTGGAGCAGACGCGCGGCAGTATCGGTTTGGGAATGTCGAAGGTTCGCAGCAGGTCTGCATTCCACGAGCAGCTTTCGAGATCGAACAGCTGAGTTCTGCTGGCGTTCGTGACATCGGTAATGTGCTGCCCTTCTTCTTTGCCGCCGGTCAGCCTCCACGCGAGAAAGCTGTCGATGGTGCCGAAGAGGATCTCGCCTGCTTCCGCTCTCTCACGAAGCCCAGGACTATTTTCGAGGAGCCATACCAGTTTCAGACTGCTGAAGTAGGTCGAGATCGGCAGCCCGGTTTTGCTTCGGATCGAGTCTTCCATGGAAGAGAATTGCTTCAGCAACGACTCGGTCCGGGTGTCCTGCCATACAAGAGCGTTCGCGACTGGAGCGCCTGTTTTGCGATCCCACAGAACAGTTGTTTCCCGTTGGTTGGTGATGCCGATCGCGGCGAAGTCCTTGGGCTGCAGCGCGCGTTCCGCAACGGCTTCATCAATTACCTGCAGCGTGCGCCGCCAGATTTCTTCCGCATCGTGCTCAACCCATCCGGCTCGCGGATAAATCTGCTCATGCTCGCGCTGCGCCGAACAGACAATGCGACCGGAGCGATCGAAGACAATGAACCGCGTGCTGGTAGTTCCCTGATCAATGGCGCCTATGTAGCTGGACATAGTGCAAGAGGATACACGGAGGGGCAGCTATCGGCTGTCGGCGCTCGGCTTTCGCACAGTAAGCATCAAGACTATTTCGCGAGCTGGCGATGGTGCATGAGGAACAGGTTAGAACTCGTGACTTGTGGTGGTGTGCTCGAAATCGTGATCCGGATTGATGACCATTCCGTGCTTTTGCACAAGGTATTCGTCCACTAGAACGGCAATCAACGCAGCTGTCGGGACCGCCACGAGTGCTCCGAGAATTCCTGCAAGGGCGCCGCCGATCATCAATGCAGTGATCACTCCCAAAGGCGGAAGGTCTACAGTCGTTTTCATAATGCGCGGGGCGAGGAAGGCGTTTTCAAGCTGGTAGTAAATCGAGTAAAAAATCAGGACTCCAAGCAACTTGTGCCACGAATCGAACGATGCCACCAGGCTGGCGAGCGCCAGTGAACTGAGTGCTCCCACAACCGGAACGATATTGGCCAATGCAGCGTAAGCGGCCAGGACGTAAAAATAGCGCATGTGCATCGTCCAAAACGCAGCCAAACTGCATACGCCGATGCTGATCATCAGAATTCCCTGGCCCAGCAACCAATGCCGCAAGCGATCTTCGGCGCGGAGCAACGTGCGCGACAGCCGCTCGCGCTGATCGATGGGCAGCAGGGAAATGGACCAGGCAAAAACACGCTCTCCATCGATGATGAAGTAGGAGGTGAGCACGATGCCGGTGAATAGGCCGAAAATGCTGCCGGCTACTCCAGTAAAGAATCCGAAAGCACCGCCTGATGCCGCGGCAATATAGTCGTCCAACTTCGTCATGTCGATGCCTTCGAGGAAAGGTACGGAACGCGCTTTGTTCGTGAGCGCAATCAGGCGCTTGGGCCATTCCGATGCCATCGAACGAGCATCATGAAAGATGGGAGGCAGGGCAAAGATGAGAAACAAAGTGAGGAGCGTGGCAAGGCCGACGATCAGAATCAGCAGCGCGATCCCGTGATTTGGACGCCATTTCCCGATATGGATTCGCGCAATGAGCTGAATTACTGGCGAGAGCACCACTGCAAAGAGCGCGCTGACGTAAATAATCAGCAGTACATGTCGTACTACATAGGCAGCGTAGAGCCCGCCCAGTACCGCCAAAGTGAAAAGTATGTCGGCACGACGACGCGGCGCGGGACTGAGAACGGCGGGCATAAATGCAGGTTACAGGGAACAGGTTACGAGGGGCCGGAAAATGCAGGTTACAGGAAACAGGTGACAGGGAACAGGAAAGCACGGGCAGCACACGGACCCGCGCGCTCCGGGAGCATATAAGGCAGACGGATTCTTTTCGTTGAGTCGTTCTGGCACGGCTTCACCCTAAACCAAGATTGCTGATTGTATGTCGCCCTGTAACCTGTCCCCTGTTCCCTGTTTTCCTCAGTCTCGCACAACTTCCAACCCGGCAGCCGAGGCAACGAGACGAACCATCTTTTCCTGATCATCCAGAAATACGACCCAGTCGCTCTCTTCGGTGTGAAGGTGGAAGGCGCTGCATTCGACCTGCTTCCCTTTTACAGAGATTTTCTCGCGATCTTTGAAGTCGATGGTCACCTTTTCGGCCAAATGCTGCGCCGGAACCAGAACTCCAAATTGCTGTGGAGCTGCGCTGCACTGCAGACCTTCAGGTTTCGACGTGCAGCCCGCCGCCAAGTATCGCCACATCAGGATCTCGCGATGGAGAAAGAAATTGTCTTCGAGGATTGGCGTGGAATGCGGCATCAGGTGCGGCACGTTGAAAATCTTTTGGTTGGGCCCAGCGTTGATCGTCTCACTCAGGAACTCGTCTTTCGGAACGACGGTCACTTGCTCTTTTGTGGGCTGAAGCTGTTCCCAGCCGTAGTGAATGATATTTCCCTGCGGAGTCAGTTCCATTTCTGAGCGCTGCGTCGCTCCATCCTGAACTCTGAGTTCCGATTTGGCAGTGCTGCCGTCCGGACGCTGCTCGATCTTAAACGTCTCCGTAGCCACACGAGATCCGTTTAAGTAAACGCCAAAGCTGCCGGAATCGATGACCTGTCCACTCGGGGCCTTGGCCGCGACGGCACATGAGGCCACAAAGATGATGACGATGGCGGCAAAGCGAAATTTCATTGGACCTCCTGGTCTCTGGGATTCAACTGCCATGTCGCTGCAATCTCCTGGGCCACTTCGAGCGGTGTCTTGCCGTCTGTGTGCACTGCCAAATCGGCAGTGTGGTAATACGGCAGACGCTCCTCGTAGAGCAGCGTTACCCGATCGCGATCTTGCAGCAAAGGACGGGAGCCGGGAGCGGAAGCGCAACGATGCAGCGCCTCTTCAAGGCCAACGTCCAGATGCACCACGGAGGCGGAATTGTCGCGGAGAATCTGCCGGATCGTTTCCTGCACGAAGGCGCCGCCACCCAGAGCGATGACGGCCGGCTCGTCTTCGAGCGTTTGCAGTAATTCGCGCAGCGATTGCCCTTCCAGCTTGCGGTAGGCTGCTTCTCCCTGCTCCGCAAACAACGCCGGAACAGTGCGACCGGTGCGGCCCTCGATGAGCGCGTCGAGATCGTAAAAAGGCCAGTTCAGGACCTTTGCCAGTTCTCTCCCGACCGTCGTCTTGCCTGCTCCCATGAAGCCGACAAGAATGACCAGCTCCGATTCGCCTGCCATATCAGAGGCTCCGTCCGCCGCAGCCGACGCGCCCCCTCGCACTCTTCCGCAATGCGCTGAATCACACGCTCACTGCTTCTTGTCGCGGATTCTAACACCAATATTTGTCGCCTAATACGCTCGCTGGGGTATCTGCGAAGGTGCACCTTCGTAATCGTGAAGTTGGGAGGGACGCACTGCAGAATTGTGTCAGAGTAGTAATCCTCTCCCGGCAAAAAAGAAGAACATAATTGAGGCGTTGTGTCGCGCGATCAGATGCTTTTCTTTCTCGGAGTGCTGGTAGTTGTTGGCGCGATACTCTTCGTGCGCAAGGAATACCAGCTATCTTCGGCATCGCAATCCGTGGCTGCTCAACAATCGCAAGTTGGCGCTTCCGATCCGGAACCCATCCCTACCTCAGATGACGCCGTGCTTTTCGATCAGCCCGCAACAGAACAGGTAATTAGGAATCAATCTCCGGAGCAGGCCGATATCGTCAACCACGCGAAGGACGCTCCCGTGTCGATGCTCGACTCGTCGCTGCCGCATCAATCGGCCGGCTATTGGATTGCACATGCAGCCGGACCAGCGGCTGGATTGCGCTGGGAAGTTAACAACTGTCCTGGGGCCCGCAAGCAGGTTGATTCACGCCCTGTCTGCGTGGAGGCGATGATCACGTTTTTTAATGGAACCAAATTCAACGCGCAGTTACTCATCGGTGAGCAACCGCTGAATCCTGTAGGCGCGGTTCGTTATGGGCAACCTTCGCTCCTCTGGGCGGCATACAGGAAGGTTCGAGGCGCTTTGGTACCGGCGCCGTTAAGCCTGCTGCCACGCATCGCGCAAGAAGCGGACTGAAGGTTCTGACGCGGCCGCGGGTCCAACGACTTACAGCAGCACGTATTTAGCGTCGCCCTTACAGGGCTCGTCTTTCATGCATGCTTGTCTCCAGGGCCGACGCCCCTGGGCTGCGCTTCTTTCGGCCTGTTGGGCCCGCGTGGTTCTCCGTGCGAGGGTCGAGAGTTAAGATTCGCCCAGCAGCTCTGGTCACCTAAGTCTGTCCAACCGCTGGCGCACAATGGCGCATCTCTTTTATGTCCTTGTAGCCGAGCGGGGCCATGTCCAAGCATTGCTCCTACTGGAAGTATCGCAACGATCCGCCCTGTGCCGAGAATGCTGCCTACCTGCTTGAACTGATTTCCCGCCAAGGGTCGCGCTGCCAGGTCACCGTGTGTCGAGATCACGTCCACAAGGCATGGGAGTTCGGGGAGCGAATTCTTGAATATCGCTTCCCCGGACGGAAACTGAAACTGTCCATGATCCGCTTGATGCCCATTTTGGAAACGTCGAAGAAGAACAAGCAAGCGAAAGCAGTCGGAGCTGACGGTTAGGCCGCTGTTCGCGGTGTTTTCTCGTTCTTCCTCACCCAGGGCTTATGTCACTGGTCTGCAATTCTTACGGTTCGTCTCCACCACTGTCGTCCTCGGCCTGAGGTGGCGCGGGGCGATGCAGATCAATCGTCGGCAAGCCGGAGCCTTGTAGCTCCTGGTTCAGAGCTGAGAGTCCGCCCTTTACCTCGTTCCATCGATTTAGAGTTGCGGTGAGCGATTGTTGAACTGTATTCGTCGCCGCGACCGCCTGGGTTGTGGGCGCGGCGTCAGCAAGACCCACGACCTCGTACAAGTGAGCGAGGCTGCCATTGAGGCGGCTCAAGCTCTGCGCTTGTGGCCCGCTCATGCTCGCGCCGAAGCCCCCTCGACCGCCTTCGAGCGCGGTGGCTTGCTGATCGAGTTTCGAAATGGAATCGGCAGTTGCGCCCTGCGCACGAGATCTCAAGTTGCTCAACTGTGCGCGCAAGCTTCGGACCTCCTGCAATGCCGAATAGTCTTGCTGCAACGCATCGATTAGCTTCTGTTCCAGCGCATATTGCTGCGCGTAATCATCTTCCGTGGCTTTCACTCGCGGGTCAGCTTTGACGACCAGCGGCTGCATGAATTCGCGGCTATTGACGATCAGCCGTACGATGTACTCGCCCGGAGGAGCCAGAATTCCTTGCGGCGCCGGCGGCGTGTCGTGATAGACCGCTGAAATCGGATAGTCGCGCGTAAGCACATCAGGCGGAGTGAAGTGCATATCCCAGACGAAGCGATGCATACCGGCAGTTTTGTTCAGTTCCTGCGGAGGTTTCACCCAATACGCGGGAATGTGCAGCTCTTTCGCAGGAGGGGCCGGACGATCACTATTGGGAAACGTCCGCAACACATGGAAGCTGCCGTCGAGAATTTCGAGTTTCAGATTGGGAACATCGGATTTGAGGAAGTAATCGATCATCGCTCCATCCGGCGGATTCTGGCCTGCAGGCTCTTCAGGAGGAAGCGGCGTGTCGGTGTTAGTGTTTCGCCGATAGCGATACGCGTCTGCGGGGTGGAAAAGGAAGTTGTCGTCTAGCGTGTTTGCTCGGAGCTGCCGCAGTGGCATGATGTCGTCGAGAATCCAGAACGAGCGGCCGTGTGTTCCCACGACGATGTCATCTTCGTGAACGATAAGATCGCGCATCGAGGTCGCCGGCAGATTCAACTGCAGCGAGCGCCAGTTGTCGCCATCATCGAATGAAACCCAAACGGATGTTTCTGTTCCAGCGAAGAGTAGCCCTTTGCGTAGTGGATCTTCGCGTACGACATTTACCGGAGCGTTGTCCGGCAGCCCATTTGTAATCTTCTGCCATGTCTTTCCGCCATCGTGCGTGCGGTAGATATAGGGATGCAGGTCATCCACACGGAAACGGTTCACGGCGGCATATGCCGTTTGCACGTCAAAATGACCAGCATCGAGCTGCGCCACCTTGCTCCAGGGCGTGAGATCGGGAGGCGTGACGTTCTGCCAGCTTGTGCCGCCGTCGCGAGTCAAATGAATAAGACCATCATCGGTTCCTGCCCAGATGACGTTCACATCCAATGGCGATGGAGCGATGCTGTAGATCACGCCGCGATGTTTTCCATTCTGCGAATCCGAGGCGGCAAAAACTCCCATGCTCGGCGGCGTTCCCGGATCGGGACGCGTGAGGTCGTTTGAAATCTTTACCCAGCTCTTGCCACCATTTGTGGTTTTAAACATCACGTTCAGGCCAAGCAGCAGAAGGTGCGGATCTTTCTTCGAGAAGATCAGCGGCATGGTGCGATTGGTGCGGTACTCGCCAAGCAGGAACGGAGTTACGTCTTCCACCTGACCGGTGTCGCGGTGGTATCGCGAGACCTTGAAGCGCGGTCCGCCGTAGATGATGTTTGGATCGAGTGGATCAGGCGCAACGTAGGAATATTCGTCGGCTCCGACGGAATGCCAATCGTGAAAGGTGATCTCGCCGTCGTTGCCACGACTCAACGTGCCCGCAGAACCGCTCTCCTGCTGCCCGCCATAAACCCAGTACGGATGCTGGTCGTCGGTGATGACGTGATAGAACTGCGCCGTTGGCTGGTTGTACCACGAGCTCCACGTACGTCCACCGTTCACCGTTATCGTCGCGCCCTGATCGACTCCAAGAAAAATGATGTCGGGATTTTTCGGATTGATCCAGATGGAGTGGTAGTCATCGCCACCGGGCGCTCCTTTCCACGCGGTGAAGGTCTGCCCGCCGTCGGTGGACTTGTAGGACGAAGTATTCGCCACATAGATCGTGTTCTCATCGCGCGGAGAAACGCGCACCCAAGCAAAGTCGGAGCCGCGTCCCCAGACGCGCTCTTCATTGTTCACCAGCTTCCAGCTTTCGCCGGCATCATCGGAGCGATAAACTCCTCCTTTCGTCGGCGAGTCGACCATCGCGTACATGCGCCTTGGATTGCTTGGGGCAATGCCGATGCCGATTCGGCCGAGTTTGTCATGTTCCCAATCTGGGAGGCCACCCGTGAGCTGCGTCCAGTGATCGCCTCCGTCGGTTGATTTGTACAAACCGCTGCCGGGAGCGTCGTAGGAATCGCCTGCGGTCCAGGGCCCGCGGCGCGAGGCCCACATGTCTGCGTAGACGGTTTGTGGATTCGAAGGATCGAACGCCAGATCGATGGCTCCGGTGTTTTCGTCTTTGTAGAGAATCTTCTGGAATGTCTGGCCACCGTCCGTCGAGCGGAACACTCCACGTTCCGCATTGGGACCGTATGGATGTCCGAGCACAGCTACGTACACGCGATTCGCA
>DATEMI010000353.1:0-2196 GCA_035275665.1 Terriglobales bacterium
AACATGGATGGCAGTTCCGAGCCTTATGCTTATTCATATCTATTTGTATATGCCATCGATCTGCCGCCCGGTGCACAAAGTCTGACGCTGCCGGATAACGAACGCATTAGAATCATGGCAGTGACCGTTGCCGACGAACCGTGGATCGTCAAACCGGCCCAGCCTCTCTACGACACCCTGGAGCGCGAGTGAAAATTCTAATCTGTGTATTCTTTGTAATCTGTGGGTTAACATCTGCCCGGGCTCAACAGTCTACCAGCGATCCGAAACCCGTTCTCTACGTTATCGGCACATCTCATCTCGATTCGCAATGGAACTGGACTGTGCAGGATTCAATCCGTCAATTTGTGCCTAATACTTTCTTCGAGAACTTTAAGCGCTTCGAGCGTTATCCAAACTACAGATTTAATTATGAGGGCGCCATTCATTACATGTGGTTCAAGGAGTATCACCCTGAAGCGTGGCCGACGTTGAAGAACTATGTAGCGAACGGACGCTGGCAACTGTCAGGTTCATGGATCAATGCCGTTGACGTTAACGTTCCCGCACCCGAATCGCTAATGCGGCAAGCGCTATACGGCAAGTGGTTTTTTCGTCACGAATTCGGTAAGACGAGTCGCGATGTCTACCTCCCTGATTGCTTCGGCTTTGGTTTTGCGCTTCCGTCAATTGCAAACCACTGTGGCCTATCAGCATTCACTACTCAGAAGCTCACCTGGGGATCCTCGTACGGGATTCCATTTCCAATCGGACGTTGGAAAGGTGTTGATGGAAGCACGGTAGTGGCAGCGTTAAATCCGGGTGACTACGTCACCAGGATCAGGAGCGATGTATCTCTGGATCCGAAGTGGTCCAACGATCTCACTTCGATTGGCCGCGGACGCAAAGTCGGACTTCGTCTCTTTGGCACCGGCGACATCGGTGGGGCTCCCGATGAAGATTCTGTAGCCTGGCTGGAAAAAGCCCTGGCGAATACGGCGGGATCAGTCGAAGTCAGAAACACAGCGGCGGATCAGCTTGCCAGCGATCTAACAGCAGAAGAACGGGCGACGTTACCGGAATACGAAGGCGAGCTGACGATGAAAACGCACGGAGTCGGCTGCTACACGTCACAAGCGGCTATGAAGCGCTTCAATCGTGAAAACGAGCTCCTCGCGGACGCCGCTGAGCGCGCCAGCGTTGCGGCGACCGAGTTAACAGGTCTTCCTTATCCTGGCGAAAGATTGCGCGAAGCGTGGATTCGATTTTTATGGCACCAGTTTCATGACGACTTGACCGGCACTTCTCTTCCTCAGGCTTACCAATTCTCGTGGAACGATGAACTCGTGTCCGCCAATCAGTTTGCTGGTGTGCTGACAAGGGCTACTGCTGCAGTTGCAGAGTTACTCGACACAAGGACGAATGGCATTCCATTGATTGTTTACAACCCGACCTCCGCGCAGCGCCGGGATGTTGTAGAAGCAACAGTGGAGTTTAGCAGTGCGGCGCCGTCTGCTGTCCGCGTCATCGATGGAGTCAGTGGCAGCAGCGTCCCGGCCCAGGTACTTTACTCGCAAGGCACAAAGGCCCGAATTCTGTTTGTCGCCGATGCCCCTTCGGTTGGTTTCAAAGTCTTTGAAGTTAAGGCAGCACCATCAGCGCAGCCTTCCAACTCTTCTCTTCAAGTTAACGATTCGCGCCTTGAGAATGCGCGTTATCGCGTCACGTTGGATGGTAATGGCGACATCTCATCTGTGTTTGATAAAGAAGTCCGACGGGAACTATTGAAAGAACCAATCAGACTCGAACTCCGCAATGATCCATCGCCGGATAAGCCTGCCTGGAGAATTCTTTGGGATACGGTGAACTCAAAACCGCGTGAATACGTTTCCTCGCCCACTATCCGAGTAGTGGAACGTGGTCCTGCGCGTGCAGCGATTGAAATTACAAGACGCGCCGCCGGTTCCGTTTTTGTGCAGCGCGTAATGTTGACTGAAGGAGGTGATCGCGTCGACGTAGAAAACCTGATCGACTGGCGGTCGCCAAATTCTTTGTTGAAAGCCTCATTTCCCTTTGCAGCTTCCAATCCGAAGGCGACTTACGATCTTGGTCTCGGCACTATTCAACGAGGGAACAACACACCTGAGCACTACGAAGTGCCCGCGCAGAGATGGGCCGACCTTACTGACGCCGGCGGTTCATTTGGCGCCGCAGTCA
>DATEMI010000354.1:0-3759 GCA_035275665.1 Terriglobales bacterium
CGGCGCACCAGCCGATCCATGCTTCAAACGCGCAGAACAATCCGATGAGGATAAAGATCGCCGCGAGCAACCGTATTTGTGGAATGAGACAACCACCGGCAAGGAGGAAAACGACTGCCATCCCACCGCGGGCAACTCGGCCTTTGCTATCGATGTTTTGTTTCATTCCAGAAAGTGGAGGCGTTGGATTGCACGAAAATAGAATGCTTGCATCTCCGTTGCGAGCAAACGGCGCGAGTTAAAAATTTGAACGACAGCGACGGCGACGCCGTCTACGTTCCTATTATGACTAAACTCATTGCGTTAGCGGCGGCAGGACTCTTTGCGGCGGGCACGATGTTCGCGGGCGAGCACGGTGATTGCGCAAAGCAGGCGGGATACAAGGATGGAAAGATGGCTTGTTCGGTTTCATTGGCCAGTCTCAACCTGACATCGGAGCAGAAGACCAAGATGGATGCGGTGATGGCGCAGCACGAGAAAGAGGGCTGCAACGATGCGAGCGAGGCGAAATACATGCGGGAGGCAAAAACAATCCTGACCCCGGAGCAGTACGCCAAGTTTGAAGCCGAGTGCAAGCACGGCGAGAAAGAGAAGACAACGAGCTGAGTTGAAGCGTTAAATCGGATCACCTTTCGCGCCGAGAGCAATCTCGGCGCGTTCGGCGTACCACGTACTCGCTGATGCGCTAAACCGGGGCAATCTTATGCGAAGGATTAAGTGCTAAGAAGCGTGAGATGCAAAAGTTCCGCGGGCGCGCGGAGGCGCAGGGGAAACCAATTTCCGACCCCATTTGAGACAATCAATCTGCTCGCCCCTTTGCTATAAAGACCTGACCAATAGCGAAACAGCGCCGGCCCGAAGCCGCATTGGTCGTTTAACATAAGCTGTCCGCCGTGGGTATGGCCGGAGAGGGTGAGGGGAACCGATGCCGCCGCCGCCGCATCGAAAGCATGTGGATGATGCGCCAAAAGAATGGGGAAAGTTTCCGGTTGATGCTGTCTCAGGAGCTGGCGAACTGCGGTCGCAATCGCTGCATCTCGGTTTTCCCTCGCTCGTGTCCAACTTAATCCAAGAAGTTGCAACGGCGCTCCGCGGATCGTGATCACGACTGATTCGTCGAGCAGAAATGGAACACCAGACTGTTTCACTCGGCGTTCGAACTCGGGGCCGTTGTCAATCAAGTCGTGATTACCTTCAATCACATAAGCTCCATGAACAGCCTGCATGGATCTAACGAGATCGAGAGCGTGATCGAGGTCTGCCAGAGCGTCGTTAATCAAATCGCCGGTTACAACAACCACATCGGAACGCAGCTCGTTAACGACCGCGACCACCTCGCGCAAGACGCGGCCAGAGGTGAATCGGCCAACATGCATATCGCTGATTTGGGTAATGGTTAGACCATGTAGGTCACGCGGCAAACCAACAATTGGCAGATCGAACCGTCGAACGCGAAATTGAGCGAGCTGTCGCATTGCAACGGTAGCGAGGCCGAGGTTAAAGAGCGGTGGCGTCGCAGCAATGGCGACTCCAAGAAATTGTCGCCGACTCATTGCTCCTGCTTCAGGTTCCCTGGTGCAGCGGAAGTTGCGCAACCGCCGCGCGCTCCGAAAAAGGCTCACCATTACTAGGATCGGGAGCAGCGCCACCGCCAGCAGGAATAGGACAGGCAGGAGGATCATGTGCCAGATAAACAGCGTAACCATCGCGAACCTCGCCAGCGGAATCGTTGACTCTGCGCGAACAAAGCGATGGGTGAGCAGCCAGATCAGTCCCGCTAATTGGACAAGGGCAAACATGGAAAGCGCGATGCGAGCAAACTTCGGTTTAGCGATTCGTGCTGAGATCACGCACCATAGCAGGTTGAGAAGGACCATGGTACCGATCAAGACAACAAAAAACCGCATCTGGGAAGATAATGGCGAAACGCGATTTCGCCCGTGAATCGTAGCGGGAAATTCGCGTCCGTGGGCGCGAATCGGCCCCGTCCTCAGACATTGAAGTTCAGCAGCCGCTCACATCAGACTGTGATCCACGTTCTACGATAGGCAGGCAACGTGATCGAAACACACAAGTGCCGGGCAATTTCACAGAGCGCAGCACGACTGACAAGTTATCGCTCTGTCGGTTGCCACTGCCATTTGTAAACGTTGTTGTAGTCCTGCAACCAAGCCGTGTAGAGTGGGTCTTCTTTCCATGCCGTGGGCCCGGGATAGCCGGTTTCGAGCTTACGCGGGGGATGCAGTCGTAAATCGTAGGCAGAATCGTCCTTGAGTGGACACCAGAATAATCGACCGCTATTACGCCAGCCATCCATGAGGATGCCATCTTTAAAAGGCTGGTTCCGTGCAGTGACTACCAGACCATTATTTTCGTCCATGGTTCCTGCAGAAGCAGCACCCCAGTGAAGCACTAGCGTCTTGAGCTTGAGCTCTTTTAGGCGTTCGCCGATATCACGCGTATAATGACCGCAATAGCCACGTTGTCGCTTGCCCGTGTTGATCAGTAGGTTCTGAAACCCTGCGCACCAGACGAGGCGATATTCACGCGCAAGGCTGCGCGAGACCGTGTGCGCCGTCACCGACACCAACTCGGCTTCGCCTGGATCCACGTCTGGGGCAAGTGCCACTAGCGCGTCACGCAACTTCTTGATTGATCTTTCGTCTCTCGCCCAAACCGGGCTTACGCAAACGACGAAGGCGATGATGAAAACAACGGTTCGAATCACGTTAGCAAAGTTGGTAGGTCGAAGGCGAATTATACCAAAATTACAGATGATTCAACGCGCAAAGCACTGCGCGTTCCTTGTGGTACAAATGCGCTCGCTCATTGGTTCACAGTCTAACTGCCCAGGGGGAATGGAAGCCTGTGCGCAGCAAAGAAGCAGGCAGTGACCACAGGCGCAGGCACGACCCTCTCAGCGAAATAAACCGGTCTGCCAATTTATGACGGCTCAAAAAAGTGAAGAAAAGCATTGCTTCTCCTTGATTCCCCGCCTAAACGGACCGGAGCAACCCGCGACGAAAGGAGGTGAGATAGATTGAAATTTCTGAAAATGATCATGATCGTGGCCGTTCTGGTCACCGCTTTGGGACTTGGAGCTTGTGCGCAACACAAGGAGACTGTTGCTCCAGCCCCAGCCCCGACTGCAAAATAGGTCGGGTACCTTTCAAATTGGGGTATTTCGCCCAAAAAGGCCAGGTCGTGTTCCGGCCTGGCTTTTTTTTCACGAGGCATAAGGGCCTAGCTAACTTCTTCCCATTCTCACTGTTTCCCGATGAAGCTGTGCGAACGACGAAAATTCGGCCGAGGGTGTTGGCCTCGCAATTTTCTTTGTTGAATTCGAGCTGCCGTTTTGCTACACCGGAAAAATCGCGACGTACCCTTCAATCGTGACAGCAACGGCGCTTGCATTTTTTTTTGCAAGTTCCTTGAAGAACTGTCCGGCGGAGCAGGTAACGCCGAACTCCGAAACAACGCCCAGCCCCGATGCAGTTGCTGCTGCTACCGCGACGCCCACACCAGCTCGGCACATAGCTCCCGAAGGAACTTATTTCCTTCTGGAACTTGTTAGTATCAACACGGCAGCCGGTGTGATCGGTGACCGCCCAGGCACTAAGGTCGCTGTGGTGAAACGAGAGACGTCGAAACTACAAGTTTCCGACGCTGAACATCACATTTTCAGTGTTAAACCTTCGCAGCTAACGAATGATATCGACGTCGCAGCCGAAGTCGCGAAACGCGATGCTGACCGACAGA
>DATEMI010000355.1:0-4409 GCA_035275665.1 Terriglobales bacterium
GAGGTCGAGGGCAAGAAGCGCAGCCGCAAAACACGCGCTGCGGACCGCCTACCGCGGCTGTGCTGTTCTGTCGTACTACTCAGACGGCCGGCCGTTTACCTGCTGCCCATCTCGATCACTTTCCCGCGCGCCGCTTTGCGATTGCGGTGATCGAAGAAGGCCCACAAGCCGAAGGCTGCAGTGCCGAGCAGTGCTGTAAGCGCGGCTCCCGCCTTGACTTTCCCGAGCGCGGCTTCGGAGTTGATCCGCTTTACGATGCGGGCTTCGGGTTTTCCTGACTTAGGAAGATCCTGTTTGATGGCAGCACTCAGAACGTCCGCCAGATGCAATGGATAACGATCTGTGTTCTGCCGAATCTGTTCGCGGCAGCTAAAGCCGTCGGCCAGGATCAGCTCATCCTCGGTAGCTTCGCGAACGGCGGGAAGTAGAACCCGTTCTCCGCACGCCTGCGAGACCTCGTATTTTTGCTCTTCAAAGCCGAAAGGACCTGCCATGCCGCAGCATCCTGAGTCCAGGACTTTGGCCTCGAGCCCGATACGCTTGAACACCTGCTCCTCGGCTTCAGTTTTGAAGATTGCCTTGTGATGGCAGTGGTTTTGCGTGATGGCTTTGCGCTTCAACTGTGGAAATTCGAATTCGCTGGCCTTCTTCTGAATGAACTCACTCAAGAGCATTACTTGTCCGGAGAGTTTCTCGCTTAGATGTTCATGAGGTAGAAGGTTTTTGAGTTCTTCTTTGAATACTGAAGCGCAACTGGGCTCGAGTACAAGAATGGGAAAGCCGGCCTGGATATCGCGTTCCAGGCTCCGCAAAATGCGCTTGAGATAGACCTTGGCTTCGTCCAGCATGCCAAAGTCGTAGAGCGGACGCCCACAGCAGAGATTCTCGCGCGGAATTCGCACACGCCACCCCATGTATTCGAGCACTTCAACCGCGGCCTTTGCCGTGTGCGCGTGGAAATAGTTGTTGAAGGTGTCTGTCCACAGGATTACCTGGGGACCAGGAGAACGATCCGTTTTGCGCCCATTGAACCATTGGCGGAATGTTTGCGGAGCAAACGGTGGAATCTGGCGCTGGCTGGGTATCTTGAGTACCGCCTTCATCAAGTCACTAAAGCCTGGAGTTTGGCTGAAGAAATTGGCGAACTCCGGAGCAATGGATGCCAGAGCTGCCCAGCGGTCGATGTGTCCAAATGCAAGTGCCGAAATGGGACGCTTATGCTTCTCGTAGTAATGCGACATGAATTCGGCTTTGTACGTGGGAATGTCGACGTTTACCGGACACTCCCCTTTACATCCCTTACAGCTCAGGCAGAGATCGAGCGCCTCTTTCACGCTTTCGTCCTGCCAACCTGATTTCAGTTCCTCTCCCTGCAGCATTTCAAAGAGCATGTGAGCACGACCACGCGTGGAGTGCTTCTCTTCAAGCGTGACCATGTAACTGGGGCACATGACGCCTTCTTCTTTGCGCCGGCATTTGCCTACACCGACACAACGCATGGTCGCGTGCCAGAATCGGCCTTCGTCCTCGGGAAACTTGAAATGAGTCTCCGGCTCCCAAGGCCGGAAGTCGGCGCCTAGGCGCAGGTTCTCATCAATTGGGAATGGGTCGACGACCTTGTTGGGATTCATCTTGTTCTGCGGATCCCAAATCGCCTTGAACTCCTGGAATGCCTGCACCAGTTCAGGCCCGAACATCTTGGGCAACATCTCGGCTTTGGATTGCCCATCGCCGTGCTCTCCCGAAATGGAACCGCCGTAGCTGACCACCAGATCGGCGGCCTCGCTGATGAAGGCGCGATAATTGCGAATTCCTTCAACCGTTCGAAAATCGAAATCGATGCGCGTGTGGATGCAGCCTTGTCCAAAGTGTCCGTAGAGGGAACAGTTGTAGCCATGCTTCTCTAGCAATTTGCGCAGATCGCGCAGATAATGCCCGACTTTGTCGGGCGGAACGGCTGAGTCTTCCCAGCCTTCCCACGTGACTGGCTCTCCGGGAACAAAGGCAGTCGCGCCCAGGCCGGATTCGCGAATCTCCCAGACGAGCTTCTCTTGCTTTTTGTCGTCGTAGAGCTTCATCTTCGGCGCATTGGCGCCGGCCTTCAGCCGAGCCATCATTGCGCGCGCTTTCGCGTCGGATTCTTCCTTGTTCTCACCGCCAAATTCAACCAGCAGGAAACCTTTGCCGTCGGGCAGCAGTGCCAGGTCTTCGACGTGAAGTCCCTTCTTCTTCATGTAGCCGACCAGGCGGTTATCAATTCCCTCCAGACCGATTGGCTTGAAAGCAAGAACCTCCGGAACGTGATCACCTGCCGCATAAACGTCGTCATAACCGAGAACAACGAGCGTACGAGCAGGCGGCGAATACACCAAGCGTAGCTTCGCCTCGAGGACCATGACGCAGGTTGCTTCTGACCCAACCAACGCACGCGCGACGTTGAAGTGATTCTCAGGCAGAAGCTCGTTCAGGTTGTAGCCGGAGACGCGTCGGGGGATATTCGGATATCGTTCGCGAATCAGGTTTGCGTACTTGTCACGCAGCGCCTTGAGCTTGGAATAGATCTCGCCTCGCCTTCCACCTTCCCGAATTATGTGCTCGAGTTCGGCTTCGCTGGTCTCGCCCACCTTCATATGCAGGCCGTCGTAGGTAAGAATGTCGAGCTCGTAGACGTTCTCCTCCGTCTTGCCTGCCATCAGTGCATGCACGCCGCAGGAGTTGTTGCCGATCATTCCCCCGAGCGTGCAGTGGTTGTGAGTTGCGGGATCGGGACCGAACGTGAGATGGAAGTGCTCAGCAGCTTTGCGCAGCGTGTCAAGCACAATGCCAGGCTGCACGCGCGCATACTTCTCGCGATGATTCAGTTCGAGAAGCTGATTGCAGTACTTGGAAAAATCGAGAATCACGGCGAAGTTGCAGCATTGGCCGCAAAGACTGGTTCCTCCGCCGCGCGAAAGCACTGGCGCTCCGTACATGCGGCACAGACGCATCGTGGCGATCGCATCTTCGACATCACGCGGCACGACGACGCCAATCGGGACCTGACGATAGTTCGATCCGTCGGTGGCGTAGAGAGCACGATCGCCGTCTCCGAATCTGACTTCGCCTTTAACTATCTCCCTAAGAGCTTTTTCGAGCTCATGCGTTTCAGCAAACCGCTTGTGCTTGGAAGGATCATGGGAGCTGGGTGGAAGAATTGAAGGATTGTGAGCAGCCGGAGTCAACGCCACTAGCTTTTGCATGACATTAGGTTGGATTGCTGCGAGTAGTCCTCAGTTTGCCGACACAGAGGAGGCAAACGCCATAAGCAACAAAGGCAGCCATAAACGGCTGCCTTTGTTCAGTTGAGATCGATATCAATGATGAGTGGTGCGTTTGCGCGTGGTGCTGCGCCGGGGCGGAGCTTTCTTTTTGGAAGGAGGCTCTTGCTTAGTGCCTTCCGTCAGGGTAAGCATCACTCCGCCACCAGTGTTCGGCAGGCACCCTGCCGGCTGCGGTTGCTGTGCGTTAGCTCCAGCCGCAGCAGGCTGTTGCTGTTGTCCCGCAGCAGCGTTCTGTGCAGGTTGAGCGGGAGGCAGAGGAGTGTAGCTGGTTGCCTTTCCCACCCAGCGTCCGTTCAGCATCGTTCCAGCTTGCGGAACCTGTGAAGCAGGCAGCGGCTTGGTCAACTTGAGAGTAACGTCCGCCTTGCCTTCCTGGATGTCATCATCGGTCGTGGCAAGCTGAAGTTCATCCGCGGTCGCGCTGATGACCTTCGCCGGGTGCTCCGGACTGCTCACCGGAATTCCCTTGCCGTTCAGAAAAGCCCAGACTGCATCCGCGTCCTTCTGATTACCGGAGCCGAGCACGAAGAGCCAATCGCCGTACGCCATCTGGGAGACGTCAGGATTCTGCTTCATGATGGTGTCGGCGAACTCGCACGGAGTCGGCGGAGGCGGAGCTGGAGTGATGGTGAATCCAGCCGGAGGAGCCGGCGAGTTCTGGGCTGCTTGCAGCACCTGGTCCCATCCATCAGTGCTGCCGTGGTATTTCTTGTAGTAGTACTGCGCGAATTTGTTGATCTGCTGCTGTGCGGCCGCATTGTTGGCTGAAAGATCTACCGCTCGCGCTGCATAGAACAAACCGTTGATGTAGTCGGGAGGATTAGCTTGCAGATACGCAGTCGCGAGCGGATAAACATCCTGAAGGTTATTCGCATCCTCGGGAACCGCAACTGCGGCTGAGAGCGCTTTCTGGGCTGTTGCGTAATCCTTGCGCTGCAAGGCGTCCATGCCAATGGCGCCGTTGAAGATTACTTTCACTCCATCCTGCAGCTTCTTGTAATCGGCATCGGAGACACCAGCCGGACGCGGCATGGTTTCCGCAGCCTGTAATCCGCGCTGCGCATACTGAGCTGCCTGCGCATAAAGCTG
>DATEMI010000356.1:0-14017 GCA_035275665.1 Terriglobales bacterium
CTCGTTGCGGCTGCGGCCCGTGTGCAGCTTGAGTCCAACCTCGCCCGCAAGCTCGACCAGACGACGCTCAAGAAAGTGGTGAACGTCCTCAGCTTCGCTGTCCTGCACGAACTGCGGATCGGTCGTGGCGGCGTGCTTGATGTGCTCCAGAGCATCGAGCAGCGATTTCAGCTCAGCGGCAGAGAGCACACCGGCGCGCGCGAGTGCACGGGCGTGCGCGCTGCTGGCGGCGATCTCCTGAGGGAGAAGTCGTTTGTCGAATGGAAACGACCGCTGCCACTGCTCGAATTCCGGATTCAACGGCCGGCGGAACCGGCCTGACCACATCTTCACGCCGAGACCGCCTCTTCTTCTGGAGTCTGCTTGCGCAGGATGGCGCGCGAGCGCGCCGGAAGACCCAGAATGCGAATGAATCCAGCAGCATCCTTCTGGTCGTAGCTCTCGCCCATCGTGAACGACGACAGGTCGGTGCGATAGAGCGAGTTCTCCGACTTGCGGCTCGTGACCGAAACGTTGCCTTTGTAGAGACTCACACCAACGGTTCCCGTAACGTCCTTTTGCGTGCTGGTCACGAACGCATCGAGGGATTCGCGAAAAGGCGTGAACCACAGGCCGAAGTAAACCAGTTCGGCGTATTTGAGCGCGATGTGCTGCTTGAAGTGCATGAGATCGCGATCCAGGCACAGCGCCTCGAGCTCGCGATGAGCCGTAAGCAGCAGCGTGCCGCCCGGAGTCTCATAGCAGCCGCGCGACTTGATGCCGACAAAGCGGTTTTCGACGAGATCAACGCGTCCAATCCCGTGCTTCGCGCCGATGTCGTTGAGCTTTTCCAGCAGCGCGACTGGCGAGAGGCTCTTGCCGTTTACCGAAACGGGAACCCCCTCCGCGAAGCCAATCTCAACCTGCTCGGCATCATTCGGCGCCTCTTGCGGAGAGTTGGTCCACTGCCAGGTTGTTTCGAGTGGCGCGTTGGCCGGATCTTCGAGTTCTCCACCTTCATGGCTGATGTGCAGCAGGTTGCGGTCGCGGCTGTGAATCTTCTCGCGGCTGGCAGCAACAGGAATGCCGCGGCTATCGGCATAGGCGAGACAGTCTTCACGCGACTTCAGATCCCACTCACGCCATGGAGCAATGACTTTCAACTGCGGAGCGAGCGCCTGATAAGCGTGCTCGAATCGGACTTGGTCGTTTCCCTTTCCGGTACAACCGTGAGCGACAGCCGTGGCGTTCTCCTGCAGAGCAACTTCCACCTGATGCTTCGCGATTACAGGACGCGCAAGCGAAGTTCCGAGCAGATACTTGTGCTCGTACACAGCGCCGGCAGCGATGGCCGGAAAGACGTAGTCAGTGAGGAACTCCTCGCGCATGTCGCGCACGACGACCTTCGATGCGCCGGTCTTCTTCGCCTTGGCGACAACGGCGTCGAGGTCCTCACCCTGACCGACATCGGCGACCATAGCGATTACATCGTAGGAGTAATTCTCCTTGAGCCAGGGAATGATGATGGAGGTGTCGAGGCCTCCGGAATATGCGAGTACGACTTTCTCAGGCATGAACTCTCCTTGGTTTCTTGAACCCGGCGTTGAAACGATGGATGCTGCCGCCGAGTAGCATCAGCAGAATGGCTTTCTGAACATGCAAGCGATTCTCAGCTTGATCGAAGACCACCGAACGCGCTGAATCGATCACATCGTTAGTGACTTCTTCTCCGCGATGGGCGGGCAGGCAGTGCATGAAAAGCGCGTGCGGCGCGGCTGAGGCGAACAGCTTGTCGTTCACCTGATATCCGCCGAAGATCTGCTTACGCTGCGCGGCTTCGCTCTCCTGTCCCATGCTGGCCCAAACGTCGGTGTAGATCGCATCCGCTCCAGCCACGGCCTTCTTGATATCGGTGAGGACCTGGATCGTCGCGCCGGTTGTTACGGCGATCTCTTTCGCTTGCTTCACGATTCCCGGATTCGGACCGTAACCTTCCGGAGTGGCCACGCGAATCGTGCTGCCGAGGCACGCTGCTGTGAGCAGCAGCGAATGCGCAACGTTATTGCCGTCGCCGACGTAGGCGAGCTTCACGTTATGCAGATCGCCGAATTTCTCCTGTAGCGTGAGACAGTCGGCTAACGCCTGGCACGGATGCTCCAGTTCGCTGAGAGCGTTAATTACGGGAATGCTCGCGTGCTCAGCCATGCCCGTGACAGTTGCATGAGCGAAGGTACGCAGAACGATGCCATCGACCCAGCGCTCGAGGTTATGCGCGATGTCGCTTAGGCTCTCGCGCGCGTCAATGCGCGAGGCAGTCTGATCGACGAAGAACGCATGCCCGCCAAGGCTAGTGATTCCGGCCTCGAAGGTGAGCCGAGTGCGTAATGAGGGCTTCTCGAAGAACATCACGACCTGCTTGCCCGCGAGCGCTCCGCGAAAATCCTCGGGACGCGCCTTGATCAGCGCGGCGAGATCGAGCACGGCGGCGACGCCGGTCGGTCCGAGATCGTTGATGGAGATGAGGTCCTCACACCAGGTCTGCATGACCGGCAGCGGGCCAGGTGAAACGGACTGCATGGGTCGAGTGCTCAACGTGTGCTCCCTTGCGCAACCAGCTCCGGCTCCGGCGCGTGTTGCGTGTGTGATTTCTTCTGCGACTTCTTGTGCGTCTTCCCAAGCTGCTTCAGCGTTGCGTCCAGCGCGTCGACGACTTGGTCGATGTGCTTCTTGCCGATCGTGTATGGCGGCAGGAAACGCAGCGAGGTCTCGTGGGTGCGGTTGATGATGATCCCTTGCTTAAGCATTGTCGAAACCGTTGCCTTTGCGAGATCAGCATCATCGAGTTCCGCCGCAACCATCAGCCCGAGGCCGCGTACGACGCGTAGTGAGCTGTGCTTCTTCTTCAGCTTTTCAAGCTGCTTGACGAAGTACTTGCCCAACTCGCGATTTGATTTGATCAGCTTGCGCTTTTCGATTTCATCGAGCACGGTGCAAGCGACGGCGCACGCCAGCGGACCTCCGCCGAAAGTGCTTCCATGCATTCCCGGTTTGAGACAGCTCGCCGCTTCATTGGTGGTGAGCACCGCACCGAGGGCCAGTCCGCCCGCGACCGGCTTTGCGATGGTCAACACATCAGGCTTGATCCCATAATGCTGAAATGCAAACCATTCACCAGTGCGACCGAGGCCGCTCTGGATCTCGTCGAGGATCAGCAGCGCTCCGCTGCCTGCGGTGAGAGCACGGGCGGTTTCGAGGAAGTCGCGCGTGACCGGCTGAATGCCTCCTTCGCCCTGCACGACTTCCAGCGCGACGGCGCAGACGCTATCGTTGAACTTCTGCTTGAGGTCTTCGACATCGTTAAACTTCACGAATTCAACGCCGGGAACGACAGGAGCGAAGGCGTCACGATACTTCGACTGTCCAGTGGTAGACATCGCGCCGTAAGTCCGGCCATGGAACGAGTTCTCCATCGCCAGTACGCGCCACTTCGGTTCCGATCCGGAACTCGCCGTTTTCTTGGCGTACGCGCGCGCGATCTTGAGCGCCGCTTCGAAAGCTTCGGTGCCACTGTTCGACAGAAACACACGATCGAGCCCTGAAATTCGCGTGAGCCGTTCAGCGATCTCGGCGGTGAACTCGTGGTAGTAGAGGTTCGACGTATGAATCAGCTTCGCGGACTGCTTCGCAATCGTCTTCAGCACTGCGCGATCACCGTAGCCCAGGGCATTCACGCCGATGCCGCTCACGAAGTCGAGATACTTCTTGCCTTCGGCATCGTAGAGATGGACGCCTTTACCGCGCTCAAGCAACAGCGGTTGACGGTCGTAGGTCGGCAGCAGCAGCCGTGCCTCTTTCTCTTTCACCTTCGCCAGCTTCATGCCACCATCACCTCAGTACCGCAGTCGATCTTGCAGGTATAAAAATCAGGAAGAAGATTCGCTTCGCTCGCCGGAAGAATGCGGACGCGTCCAACGCCACGGCGCAGAGCTTCCTGACAAGCTTCCAATTTGGGAAGCATGCCGCCATTCACCACTGAGGTCTTCACCAGATTCTCAATCTGCTTCATCTGCAGCCAGCGAATCACGGACCCATCGGCGCTCTTCACACCGGCGACATCGGTGAGAAAGATGAGGCCGTGCGCTTTGCAGGCCACTGCGCAGGCTGCGGCCGTCTGATCGGCGTTTACGTTGTAATACTGCCCATCGGTGCCGAGCGCAACGCTGGAGATCACGGGAATGCCGCCAGCGGTCCAGATGGCCTCGATCCAGCGCGAATCAGCCGAACAGATTTCGCCCACAAATCCCAGATCGCAGCCGTTGGTTTTCTTCTTGCGCGCGCGGAAGCTCATGCCGTCGGCGCCGCACATGCCGATTGCCGGCTTTCCCAAAGCGGCAATCTCGGCGACCAGAGCTTTGTTGACTTTGCCCGCAAGAACCATCAGCGCAACATCGCGTGTTTCCGAATCGGTGACACGCAGGCCATTGATGAAGTTGCTTTCTTTGCCGAGCTGATGCAGTGTGCGCGTAAGCTCGGTTCCACCTCCGTGGACGACAGCAACCTGGTGATGATTGCCATCAGCGAGATCGACGATGGCCCGCGCGCACTTCTTCACCAGTTCGCGGTTGTCGAGCGCAGCGCCTCCGATTTTTACGACGACTCTCAATTCAGGCCCTCCCGCTCTTCAAATCCGCACATTACATTTAGGTTCTGGACAGCTTGGCCGGCAGCGCCTTTCATCAGGTTGTCGAGGCACGAGACGATGACTGCTCG
This sequence comes from Terriglobales bacterium, assembly GCA_035275665.1. Classification (GTDB taxonomy): domain Bacteria; phylum Acidobacteriota; class Terriglobia; order Terriglobales; family Acidobacteriaceae; genus Gp1-AA112. Next base: position 4,750 of record DATEMI010000356.1, read on the forward strand.
CTTGCCATCGGCGCTCAGGTTGAACCCGACATCGCAGAAGTTCGTGTGTAGCGAATAACGAATCTGCGGCAGCTTCGTGCCGAACAGCCGCACCCACGGCCGGTTCGCGTAGAACTTGCTGTAAATCGCCTCGACTTCCGCCGGAGTCATCGCCTGCTCGAAGCGAACATAGATCGTTGAAAGAATTCCACGGGGAATCGGCAGTAGATGCGGCGTGAAAGTCAGCTCGTCATCCTGCAAGTCGAGCTGCTCGAGAATCTCTCCAAGATGGCGATGGGTGAACACACCATAAGCAGAAAGGTTGTCGGCGACTTCGACGAAGTGTGTCGTCGACGTGGGCTGCTTGCCTGCTCCGGAGACGCCGGACTTCGAGTCACAAATGATGCCAGCTTTGCGGTCGATAACCTTCGCCGCGACCAAAGGCGCAAGACCAACGATGATCGAAGTCGCGTAGCAACCGGGATTCGCGACCAGCTTCGAGCCACAGATCTGCTTCGAGCGCAGCTCGGGCAGCCCGTAAACTGCAGCATCGTTCACCTGGTGAGCAATCGCGGGATTCGAATCATGAAAGCCATAGATGGCGCGATGTTCTTCCCGCTTCAACCGCCATGCGCCGCTCAGATCGATCACTCGAATGCCGCGCTTCAGCGCTTCGGGAGCCCACTCGCGCGACGTCTCGTGCGGCGTGGCCAGAAAGAGAACATCGACGCCGCTCTCGCTCAGCTTCTGCCACTCGAATGGCTGAACACGCAATTGTCCATTGCCGAGAACGTGCGGATAGTACTCAGTCAGATCGGCAGAATTCCCCGACTCTCGCGTAAAGAGCAGAGGCTTGGCAAGATGAGGATGCTTACCCAGCAGGCGCGCGAGTTCAAATCCGGCGTATCCGGTCGCGCCAACGACCGCGGTTTGGAGTTGCTGTCCCATTAAGCAAGCATCTCCCGTATGCGGCCGGCGACGCGCTCGGCATCGCGACTGTTCTCGCAAATAATGAGGATGGTGTCGTCGCCCGCGATCGTCCCCAACATCTCTTCCCAGCCTTCAGCATCGAGCGCAGCGGCCACTGGCTGCGCGCTGCCGACGCTGGTCTTGATCACAAGCTGGTTCTGCGCCTCGCGCACGCTGAGCACGAACTCGCGCACCAGCCGCTCGGCTGCGGGTAGAGCCGCTTCGGCGTTGACGTCTGCGCGGGCATAGCCGTTGGCAGTCTTTACGATTCCAAGCTCATGGATGTCCCGGGAGAGCGTCGCCTGGGTGACCTTTTGCCCATGACGCACTAACCCGCGCCGGAGGTCCTCCTGGCTCGCTACGTTCCCGTTTTCAATAAGCTGCAATATCAATTGCTGCCTCGTAAGCTTGGACATGATGCATGAATATGCATCTATATGTATAAATATACACCCCCGGCATGTCAAATAGTTTTTGCGCTACCGGTGGAAAAGTGAGTACGCCCAAGTCTCAGGTTCAGCACGACTTAGCTGCAATTTCTCATCACGAAGCCACAGAGCACGCCGAGAAAGGACCTGCGGCCGCCCTCGGCCGGGTGTCAGTTCATGAGTTTGTACTCGACAGCAAAAGTGAACCCTGCGGTTCTGGTGTCGGAAAGCAAAAACCCGCGCGAGGGCGCGCGTCGGTCCGCCTGAGTGGGCAACAATGGCGCGTCGGTTAGGGGTCACGAATGAAATTCGCGAGTTCGTCTACGGCATCAGCAATTTGAAGGCGTTAGGAACGATGGATAGGCGAACGGGCAAGCGCCAGAGGCATTCGCCGTCGGCCTCGCAGTAAACCCGACGATCTTCTCTGCCTGGCAGAGGACGACAGACGATCTCGGCTGCATCCACCAGTTCCACCCCTGGGATGCGCACCGGCAAGCCGAACAGAGCCGCTGTTAGATATAACGGATAAGCGATCCGCACGCCTCCGCGAAAAACGACCACTCGCAAATCATTGCGCGTTAGGTCCGCGCCCCGCGCGAATTTCTTGAGCGGACCGCCGAAATTGTGAATGCGGACTGCCATGATCTGCGCAGACTCAATTGTTTCGTTCTTTCCTCCAGCGCCGGTAAGGCTTGCCGAAAACGGAGCGTGGCGGTAGCGAAGATATTCCCAAAAAGCGTTCGCAACATAAGCAGCAACTCCGAAGCGCGCCTTCGCTTCAGCCGACAGCGTGTACACGAGCAGCGCATCCGGACCGACTCCCGCCATGACGGTGAAATAACGCTGCAGCTTCGGCGAGTCTTCGCGGCAATACTCAATCGCTCCGGCAGCGATGGTGCGCGGCTTGTACGTGAGCTGTCGCTGGATTGCGAGCACCGGGTTGCGCGGAATTCTCAAATCCGCAGCGAGCGCGTTCGCGGTTCCGAGAGCTAGTACGCCGAGTGCTGCCTGGTGCTGACCCACCATTCCCTGCAGCACGTCATGAACTGTGCCGTCGCCTCCGCAGGCGAAGATCGTGTCGTAACCGACGGCGATTGCTTCTTGCGCCTGCGCTCCGGCGGCGGATGGGCCGCGCGATTGAACGCTCTCCGCATGCACTCCGGCGCGGCGAAGTTCCTGAACCGCAGCTTCGACCTGGTGCTGACGGCGATGCCGGCGGAATCCGGAGAACGGGTTGTAGATAAGCAGCGCTTTGCGCATTCCGAGCTCGTTGCAGGTCTGAGATCAGGTATCAGTATTCAGGAAAAGCATCTGGCGGTCGAGAACGAGTCGGGTCTTTCGTGCGTGGTAGCATCGAATTTGCTACGTCCTTTTTGAGGAGAAATTCATGGAAGGAATGCCTGCAGTGATGGGTTCACGCCGCAACGAAGACATCGCGCTCGACATGATGAAGTTCATCGCCTCCAGCACGCAATATGGGCGCACATCTGGCACACCTGGGTTTAGCGGAGCAAATGCGGCCAAGCCTGAGGATCATGCGGCACAATTGCTTGAACTCTACGCGAAGTGTCTGAATGCGGTGCAGGGAGGCAAACGGTAGAATCCTGCAGATCTCATCCCCTACAGCAGTGCGGAAGATTTCGCCTGTTTCGCCGGCAAGAATCTTCCAAGGATGCGGCGGCGGTATTTCCGCATTGCCCAGAACGCAGCCGCCGCGACCAACCACAATGCTCCACCGGCGATGATCATCCACCCTGAGGTACGGGGCAGCAACAGCCACACAAATACGGCAAAGATCATCAGCGCCAGACTTCCGATCGCGGCGCCACGAGCATCGAGAGCTGCTGCATCGCATCCGCGATTCCCGGGATTCACGCCTTTTTCCTCCTTCTCCATGCGCTCGTGCCGCTCCAGCATGGTGGCGCTGGCGGGGAAGATGGCAGGAAACGCCAGGAACAATCCACCAAATGCTGGACCGAATTTCTTCGCAAGCAGTCCGGCGACGACGGTAATTGCTCCGCCGAAGATGAAGCGGATCGCGTGCTCCCACCAGGAAGTGGTCTTGAGCGAGCCGAGGTGGAACTTGATTCCGAATTTGCTCACTTTAAGAATCCCCACCAAAGGGCAATCGCAACTCCAAGCCAGACGACTAAAGCTGAGCTAGTCGCAGCCAGTGTGCGCATGCGTGTACGTTTCAGCAGTAGCAGCACAACAATGCAATAAATAAGCAGAGCAGCAGCTCCGGCCACCATCGACCGCGCTTCAAGGGCTGCGTACGGCTTTCCGTTTTTGGAAATCGTGAGCGCCAGAGTCGCAAGCGCGACCGAAGGAGCAGCTCCGAATAATCCGGCAAAGCTCTTCGGCTTGAGCATCGACCCGATCACGGCGAACGCCGAAACGAATAGTCCCCCAACGACGAAGCGGATGATGAGCTGCGTCACTGCTTAGTCCTGCGCATTGCAAGCGTCACCATCGGTAAGATGCCGCCATTTTGAGCCGTGTACCGGGGTTGCATCTCACGTCTTCCGCGCGACCACACACCGCCGACGCCTCGCATCTCACACACGAGGAGGAAGTTCATGGCAAAGACGGCGGCAGCGATTCTGATCGATCGGCTGATCGAGTGGGGTGTGGACACAATCTTCGGAATTCCCGGCGATGGAATCAACGGCATCATGGAAGCGCTGCGCCAGCGCCAGGAGCATATCCGCTTCATTCAGACGCGGCACGAAGAATCGGCCGCTTTCATGGCCTGCGGATACGCCAAATTCACCGGCAGAATCGGCGTTTGTCTTGCCACGTCAGGACCAGGCGGAATTCACCTGCTCAATGGTCTTTATGACGCCAAACTGGACTCGCAGCCCGTGCTTGCCATCACCGGACTCGCCTATCACGATCTAATCAACACGCACACGCAGCAAGACGTCGAGCTCGACAAGCTGTTCATGGATGTAACGGTTTACAACAACCGCATCATGGGGCCATCGCACGTAGTCGGAACAGTGGATCTCGCGGTGCGTACGGCGCTTGCCTACCGCGGCGTGTCACACATAACCATTCCCAGCGACATTCAGGACATCTCTCACGAAGAGCGCTCGAAGCGCAACATCAAGCACCACTCCGTGGACATCTATTCGCGCAGTGCGCGTCTGCCAATGGAAGCGGACTTAAGAGCTGCTGCCCAGATTCTCAATAAAGGCAAACGCGTCGCCATTATGGCCGGCCAGGGCGCGTTGCATGCAACCGATGAACTCGAAGAAGCTGCGGAGTTGCTCGCGGCGCCAATTATCAAGCCTCTGCTCGGAAAAGCCTGTGTTCCTGACGACAGTCCTTACACCACCGGCGGCATCGGCCTGCTGGGCACGAAGCCGTCTCAGGAAGCGCTGGAGAACTGCGACACGCTGCTGATAGTGGGAACTTCTTTCCCATACATCGAGTTCTATCCCAAACCGGGAGAGGTAAAGGCGATTCAAATTGATCTGGATCCCAAGCGCATCGGCTTGCGTTACCCAGTAGAAGTTGGGATGGTCGGCGACAGCGCAAATTCTCTCGCCGAGCTGAACAAACTGCTCAAGCGCAAGTCCGATCGCAGCTTCCTCCAAAAGGCCCAAAAAGGGATGAAGGAATGGAACAAGCTGATGGAGCAGCGCGCAACCATCAAAGACAAGCCCATGCGTCCGCAGGTGATCGCGCACGAGCTCGGCAAGCGGCTTCCATCAAATGCGATCGTCGCCTCCGACAGCGGTACCATCACCACGTGGTGGGCACGTCACATCCCGGCCAAGCGCGGCCAGATGCATTCCTGTTCTGGAAATCTGGCGACGATGGCTTGCGGATTGCCTTACGCTATTGCGGCAGCGGCGGCGCATCCGGATCGGCCAGTCTTCGCGTTCGTCGGCGACGGTGGATTCTCGATGCTGATGGCAGATTTTGTGACTGCCGTGAAGTACCAGCTTCCCATTCGGGTTGTGGTCATCAAGAACAACGTGCTTGGACAGATCAAATGGGAGCAGATGGTCTTTCTCGGCAATCCGGAGTACGGAGTGGAACTGCATCCCATCGACTTCGCAGCCTTCGCACGCGCGTGCGGCGGAACTGGGTACACGATCGAAGATCCCAAGCGCTGCGGATCAATTCTCGACGAAGCTCTGAAAGTAGATGGCCCAGTGCTGATCGAAGCCGTCGTCGATCCGCTCACCGCGCCAATGCCGGGCAAGATCAAAGCCGAGCAAGCGGCAAAGTTCGCTGAGTCCCTGCTGCGCGGCGAACCCAACCGCGGAAAGATCGCTTGGGAAAACATGGTGGAGGATCGGGTAAGGGAGCTGGTGTAGATCGTTACTTCCCTCTGTCATTCCGAACTCCTGCTCGCGCGTGCGGTCCGCGTGAGCAGGGGTGAGGAATCCCTACCAACACTCATGCAGTAAGGACACAGAATGGAAGTTCGTAGGGATTCCTCCGCCAAAATCGGGCGTTCGGAATGACAAATTAATGCAGGGTTCGGAATGACAGATCAATAACGGGCGACGGATTCTATACACTCTGTCCCACTAACCCCGTGCTCGTCTCCGACTTCGACTTTCACCTTCCGCCGGAACTCATCGCACAAGAGCCGCTCGCTGATCGTTCGGCTTCGCGAATGCTGGTGCTTGACCGCAAGACTGGCACACTAAAAGACGACCATTTCAGAAATTTCCCCACTCATCTGCATCCGGGCGATGTTCTCGTTCTGAACAACAGCCGCGTTTTCCCCGCCCGACTTTTTGGACATCGATCCGGCAACCGCGCTCAGCCCGTGAGCGCGCGCAATCCTGCTTCTCGCGAATTTCTAAAGGGCAGAGTCGAGGTTCTGTTGACGCGCGCGCTGGGAAACGGCGAATGGGAGGCGCTAGTGCGGCCCGGCCGCAAGCTCGGCGTTGGAGAAGTGCTGAGCTTTGGCGACGAACAACGAGAGCCGTTGCTCGAAGCAGAAATCGTTGGCCGCGGTGAGTACGGAGAACGACGGCTACGCTTCGCTTCGGTGCCGAATTTCTTCGAGCGCGTTGAGAAAATCGGCCACGTTCCTCTCCCGCCGTACATAGGCCGCGACGACGAAGCCGCTGATCGCGAGCGCTATCAAACGGTGTTTGCGCGAAATCCTGGTTCTGCCGCCGCGCCCACTGCCGGGCTTCATTTCACGCCCCAGATTCTCGATGAGATTCGGGCTCGCGAAGTTCAGATCGTAGAAATCACACTGCATGTTGGATTAGGCACATTTCAGCCATTGCGCGAAGAGCGCGTAGAAGCCAATAAACTGCACGTCGAGAGCTACAGCATTAGCTCGGAGACGGCGAACGCGATCAATCGCGCGCTGGACCAGAAGCGCAAAGTCATTGCGGTCGGAACAACGGTGGTGCGGACTCTGGAGCATGCGGCGCTTGAATCGGGAAAGATTCGAAGTGGCGAGGGTGAAACCAGCATCTTTATCTATCCTGGATTCCGATTCAAAGTAGTAGACGGGCTGCTTACGAATTTTCATCTGCCGCGGTCTTCGTTGCTTATGCTGGTGTCGGCGTTGGCGGGACGCGAGAGCGTGTTGGAAACCTATCGCCATGCGATCGAGGAGAAGTATCGGTTCTTCTCGTATGGCGATTGCATGTTTGTGGAGTAACGCAGGATTAGGCTTAGGTCAGCGTGGAAGGCCAGCGCTAAAGCGCAATGACTGCACCTGGATTATTCACGAGGTATGGACGATACGACTCCCGCCTATGCTCTGTCATCCTGAAGCGCATCTTTTGCGCGAAGGACCTCCCGCGATGTATCAGTCGAACTTGCTGCCAGCATAGCTCCTCCACCAGCATTCCGCGTCATGGGCCGAAGAGCCTCGCGAGGGCATTTCAGACGGACGCATTCCGGGAGGTCCTTCGTCCGCCAGAGGCGGACTCAGGATGACAGGTTTTACGCAGAGATGAAACTCTTGTCTGAAGGCCACCGCCTACCGGCGCCGGTTCCGTTGTGTCGCGCTAACAACGGCTGACCTGACTTCGTCTAACCCGTCTGAGAGCTCACATGTCGAACCTTCTTCAGGACCTTCGCTTCGCAGGACGTTTGATTCGTAAGAGCCCAGGATTTGCTTTTGCCGCCATTTTGGTTCTGGCGCTGGGCATTGGCGCGAACACCGCGATTTTCAGTGTGGTGGATACCGTGCTGCTCAAGCCGCTCGCGTTTCCGCAACCAGAGCAGCTCGTACATATCTGGCACACGCCTCCGCAATCGAGCTTTCCCGGCTTGACGCGCTTCTCGGTCTCGCCGGCGAATTTTCTCGATTGGCAGGCGCAGAACCACGTATTCCAAGGCATGTCGCTGGTTGGAGGCGGGAACTTCAACTTGACTGGAGCTGGGGAACCACGCTCGGTGGTTGCGCGCCGCGTCTCGTATAACTTCTTCTCGGTTCTGCAGGCGCAGCCAATACTCGGCAGAACATTCAATCCAGACGACGATCAGCCCGGACATAACTACGTCGTAATTCTCAGTGAGAACTTCTGGCGCAGTCAGTTCAATTCCGATCCGGGAATCGTGGGCAAAGACATCACTCTCAACGGCGCGGCTTATAAAGTGATCGGGGTGATGCAGACAAAGTACGAATATCCAATCGAGGACGCCGAGAACGCTCCTCGCTTCTGGACTCCGCTCGGCTTGACACCTCAGGAGCGTGCCGTGCGCGGTAACCACAATTACTTTGTAATCGGCAGACTGCGGCCGGGTGTGACCGTCCACCAGGCGCAAGCTGAGATGAACACCATCTCGCGGCGGCTCGAGCAGGAATATCCCGCCGACGACAAGGGCTGGGGCGCAGCCGTGGATCCCGCGAACGAAGATCTCGTCGGGGACGTGCGCACGCCGTTGCTCGTCCTCTTTGGAGCTGTGGCTTTCGTCCTGCTCATCGCATGCGCCAATGTTGCCAATCTCGTTCTCGCCCGCACGGTTTCTCGCCAGCGCGAAGTTGCGATCCGGACGGCGCTCGGCGCCAGCCGCGCGCGGTTGCTTCGGCAGATCATTTCGGAAACCGTGCTGTTATCACTGCTGGGCGGAGTATTAGGACTCCTTGTCGCATACGCCAGCATAAGGTTCATTGTTTCAGCCGCAGCTGCGCAGTTGCCGCGTGCTTCTGAAATCTCATTGAGCGTTCCCGTTTTGATATTTGCGTTTGCCGTTTCGGTGTTGGCTGGAATGCTGGCTGGACTGCTTCCTGCGTTGCGCATGAGCAAAACCAACGTGAATGACGCGCTGAAGCAGGGCACGCGCGCGAGTTCCGATGTTGCGGGCAGCCGCACGCGCGGGGTACTGGTTGTTGCCGAAGTGGCGCTTTCGCTGATGCTGCTGATCGGCGCTGGCCTGATGATCCGCAGCCTGTGGCTCCTGCATCGAGTCGATCCAGGGTTCGATCCGCATAACGTGATCGCGTTAATGCCTTCGATCTCGCGGAAGACGTTCCAGACTCCGACTCAGGAACTTGCCTTCTATAACCAAGTTCTCTCGCGCGTGCGCAGCTTGCCCGGCGTACAGGCCTCAGGGGGCATCGATGATCTACCGCTCTCCGGCGGTGGATCCGTGCAACCAGTACAACTCGAAGGCCGGCCCGTACAGCAGATGGCCGACCAGCCTGAAGTGTCGGTCCGCGGCATCATGCCCGGATATTTCAAAGCTATGCATATTCCCCTGAGTCGCGGACGCGAACTTGGCGAACAGGACGTCGCGTCGGCTCCGGGCACGGTAGTCATCAGCGAAGCCATGGCAAAGCGGCTCTGGCCGAATGAAGATCCGATCGGCAAACACCTGACCATGTTCTTCTTCCCGAATCGGAACCGTGAAGTCGTCGGCATTGTCGGCGACGTAAAAGACAACGGCCTCAAGGG
>DATEMI010000357.1:0-6566 GCA_035275665.1 Terriglobales bacterium
GCATTTCACGATGGGAAGCTCCCCATCCCACTATATTCGTCATAATGCTTTGACATGGAAAAGAGTCAGCCAATGTGGATGCAAACAAAATATTTTTCAACGCTGATCGCGATTGCGTGCGTGACCTGGTTAGGTCTTTCAGTGCACGCACAGCAAGCTGCAAAGAGTCAATCGGATGGAAAAGTCGAAGCGTATGTGTCGCCCTTTTCCCATCTCGACCTCTTCTGGGCCGGGACTCGCGAAGAGTGCCTGGCGCGAGGGAATCGGATCATCGCCAAAGCCATTTCGATTGCACAGGAACAACCCGAATTCCGCTTCATGATTGAGAGCGACAATTTCGTCGATAACTTCGTCGAAAGCCACCGCGGTTCGAAGGATGTCGAGGAGCTGAAACGGCTCGTGAAGCAAGGTCGCTTCGAGATCGCTCCCAATTGGGCGGATATCTTTCACAATCTGCCCGACGGCGAAGTGCATGCGCGTAATTTCCTTTATGGGAAGCGCTATGCACGTTCAGTTTTCGACGTGGATCCATTTGTATTTCAACCGACAGATATTCCCGGCTTCACGCCGCAATTCCCGCAGATGCTGCGGCAGATTGGCGTTCCCTTCATGCTGATGAGCCGGATGGGGCCTTCGAACCAATGGCTCTTTGACTGGAAGTCACCAAACGGCTCCAAAGTCATGGTCTGGAACGAGCCGCACGGTTATGGCTGGGGAGTAGGTCTGGGATTCCACTCCGACATGACTCCAGAGCGGCGCACTGCGATGGAAAAACAACTCGGAGACGTGAGGCCGAATGCTCCTGGAGCGATCTTCATTCCTTGGGGCGTTGACCTGTGGGCACCTAATGACAAAATCGTTCAAAACGTAAATACATTAAACAGCGACTTTTCCTATGCGCACTTTACGATGGCGACTCCACAGGTCTTTTTTAAAGTGGTTGAGAAAACGCCGAAGCTACCTGAGATTTCGGGCGAAATTCCGATGGCATGGCCTCACGTTGTCGATGGCATCCTTCAGCTTTGGCAACTCGCCGTGCCGGCTACTTCTGCGCTCAAGACGGCTGAAGAATTTGCCACCATCAACTACGCGCTGGGATACGCAGATTACCCGCAGGACGATTTCGAGACCCTCTGGAAGAATTTGATTGACTCAATGGACCACAACCACGACGGCCAGGGCGGCGAGATTGGCGACCGCCGCAAGATGGACGATTCCCACGTGGTGATCAATCGTGGTGGCGAGATTCTTCGCAACTCATTACGCAACATCGCGGAGCGAGTCGAGATTCCGATCAAAACCAGCTTTCCCATTGTGGTGTTCAACGGACTTGGATGGCAGCGCGACGATCCCGTGAGAGCGCACGTGACGCTGTACGGCGACGTCACTCCTGCGCACATCGATGAATTTAAAAAAGGTCTCCGCCTCGTCGACGAGAAAGGAACGCCGGTTCCGTTTTACGTGGAACAAACCAGCGAAAACATCTCGTGCGCGGTCGAGCTGAGCTTCGTTGCCCAAGGCGTACCTGCGCTCGGATACAAAACATATTTCTTGACTGCCGCCGATTCAGCACAGTCGTTTCCGCCGGCAGCGCAGGTCACTCTCGATCGCGACAAAGACATCAAAGATCCCCGCCGTCCCCTCGGCAATGACGTCATCGAGAACCAGTTTTACCGCGTCACGGTGGATAAAGCGACGGGTGAAGTCACTGTATTTGATAAAGAGCTGAACCGGGACGTCGTAAAACAAGCTGAAGTTGCGGGAGTGGAAGAGCGGGGAACCAACAACGTCCAGAGGGAAATCAACACTGGCCGCGTCGTTCCTATGAGCCTCAATGACACTCACCTGGAAGAGAATAACGGCGTCCGGACTGTCTTGCGGCTATCCGGTTGGATTGCCGACATCCCGATCGTACAGCGGCTCATTCTCTATCGGGGACTCAAGCGGCTGGACATCGAAAACAGCCTCGAATGGAAAGAGCCGCGCATGCTGAACGTGGAGCAACTGTTTCCGCTTGGGCGTCCACACGTTGAGATGGAATATGGGATCCCGTTCGGCGCGAATTCAATAACCAATATCTTTCCCGGAGCCGGTCCGCATATGGATGATGAAATTCAGCTCGACGCCTGGAAGGAGTATCGCGCCATTCAGTCGTGGGTCTTTGCCGGAGATAGCCAATGGGGATTGACTGTTGCTTCGGACCACCAACTGGTCAAGCTCGAAGACGGTCTCATTCGCGCCAACATGATTCGCGGCCAGCGATATACATCGGTCAAGGTCGTCCGCGATGACGACGTCAGCTCAATTCACTTTCCCGCACAGGGCCACTATGTCTTTAAATATTCGATCAGCTCAGGGACCGGCGATTGGAAATCTCTGAAGTCATATCGCTCTGGCATGAATTTCACGAATCCGTTGATTCCCGTCAGCGTGGTCGATGAGATTTCCGCAAAGTCGCTGCCGCCGACGAATTCATTTTTTAACGTGCAGGGAGACAATCTCGTGCTGAGCGCCGTGAAGAAGGCTGAAGGCCCAGATCCGGCCATTGTTCTGCGGCTATACGAGATTCAGGGATCGAAGGCAGAAAGTCCGATTACGTTTTTGGGAACTCAAGTGCAATTTCGGCAATCGAATCTGCTGGAGCAAGACTCGGGAGCAGAGAACGAGCGACTGCTCAGCGTGGATCCGTTCGAAATAAAGACGATCAAATTTGCAGCGATCTCGAAAGAAATCCGGGAACGAGGAGTGCTTGCGCGGGCACACGAGTGACGTTGGGCGTTAGCTATAGAATCATGAGGTGGGTCATTGCGGCCTGGCTCACGCTATCGACTATCCTCAACCTCGTCGACAGGCAAACGCTCTCGATTCTCGCGCCATTCTTACATGACAGATTTCATCTCAGCACCCAGAGCTACTCGCACGTGGTTACCGCGTTCTTCGCCTCTTACACCGTTATGTATGCCGTTGGTGGACGTTTTGTGGACTGGATCGGTGAGCGGGTCGGGATGGCTGCATGCATTCTGTGGTGGTCCGCCTTCACGATGCTGACCGCAGTTGTACAGGGCGCGGTCAGTTTGGGAATCGTTCGATTCTTGCTTGGTCTGGGAGAGCCTGCAAATTATCCCGCAGCCCTGCGTTCAACGACGGTGTGGTTCCCGAAATCGGAACGGGGCCTTGGCGCACTACCAGCATGCGATCAAACTGAAGCAGCAGCTTCAACAACAGTAGACCAATTACCGCCGATCAAGGATGAGCTCTCACGGAGTGCCCGCGACGCGCGAGGAGCGATCGCATTCGGCAGTGGAAGAAACTTCTGATACCGAACTATTGTTTGTTCCCACCCCGCGCCAGCTTGCCTAAATTGATACCGAAATTGAAGGCGACTGTGCTCAACGCCAAGTGCACGCTGTGCGTATAGCCGATCTGCAAATCTAACGCTCCAGGTGAGAACTCGCCCCATATTGATCCGCCGTTATCGCGCGTTAGAGAGGCATTACCACTGCTTTCCGCGGCAATTTCGTATGCGCGTCCATTTTTGCCAGCTCCGGCGGTCGATGTTGAACCCTTGCTAACGAGTTTGCTGAACATCTTCTGCGATCCTGAAGGCAGCACATCGTAAAGGCTCGCGCCGACGCTAAAGTTGCCGCCAAGATCGATTGTGCTCCCGCCAGTGAACTGACTGACGAACCCCAGCGTAGTGTACGGACGATGGAAGAACTTGGTGTCGGTAAGACCGTTCGAGAAACCTGCTTCGACAAAAGGAGTCAGCCGGTCAAAAGCGTGCTCGACGTGATTGTTCCAACCGACGTTAAAGCGACCTGTGCTTACGCCCTTTTTCGTACTGCCAGTCGGTGCTGCGACCGTAATTCCCGAAGAGTAGTTCGCAACGTTGCCGTTGGTTTTGAAGTTCAAATCCGTACGAACATTGCCGAGACTGTTCAGCGCATTTGTCGATTTGGAGGAGTTCGTGCCCGTCGTCGTTGTAGTAGAGGATGAGACGAACGAAAAGGGAACTCCCAGGTCCACGCCCCAATGTTTTCCAAAGTTGTATCCCACGGTGGAATCGAGATCCAGCACGCGTTCCTGGGAATTGGCACTACCGTCGAAGTTCATCGACGAAGTCCAACCCGCTTCCTCTGTAGGCTTCTGAGTGGGTGGCGTGTTTTGGCCAGCAGCTGCTGTAGTTAGTAACGTGACAAAGAAAAATGCGGCGTATCTACGAATCATGGACACACTCCGACTTCGGTTTGCTTGCGGAAGCGTAGCCGTAGGTAGTCTGTGGGTCGACGGTACTCTGGTGCGGGGACTTTGGTGTGACGCTGTAGGCGGAGCGAATCAAAACGAAGCACGCCGCCGACATGGACGCCGTGGGCAACCAAAGTTGCAGGATTTAGCGTCCCATGCGGCGCAACCCTCGACTATGCTGGCCGCAGTCGCACGGAAAAAAACGACAATCCCAACCGAGACTGATGTGCTGCAGACTCGCGGCAATGGGCTATGGATCGATGTGGCTCTCCTCCCGACAACACTTGCTGTAAGGGGAAGGAAGCAGGAACTGGTCGGGCCGTTTGAACGATCAGGCGCGAGACGGGAATTACCTCAGAATCGCTTTCTTGCTTACGCCGACCTGGCTCTCCGCACAAAAGGAAGCAGAAAACGGGGACCCAACGGCCGCTGAGTTTTTCACGTTTAACAAACAACCATTATCGCAGGCCCACGAATTGGGAATCGAGAGCTGTTGATTGCGCAGCCTGAAGGCCGCCGAACAACTTGCGCTGAGAAATCCTTGCGGGCACCGTTCTGATACGTGGGGCAATGCCGTTGAGATCGATTGTTACAGGAAATGGCGCGATAGTCAGCGATCCAAGGAGGCGGTGGTGATGGGGACGGAGTGGGTGTGGGGCTTGGCTCTCGAGAGTCGGAGGACGGTTGCAGCTGCTGCGTAGCGCACCGCTTCTTTCTGGTCGTCGAGACTTGATAACACGGCTGAGAGTAGCCGGGGATCTCCGCGTTCGGCGATGGCGTCGATGGCGGCTACCCGAACGTGCCAGCTTGGATCGCCGGCAGCATCGGCTAGAGCAGTCGCCGCACCGGGATCGGGATCGTGCGCGAGCATGGTGGCGGCTGCGGCGCGGACTTCCATTCCAGTACCGCCTTTGAGAACGTGGAAGGCCTCAAGTCCCATGCTGCCGAAGGGAACGAATCCTATGCCCTCCTCAAACCCCATTTCAGCAAGTTTCTTTGGATTGCGCAGGACGCCGAGCTCCTGCACGACGGCATTCTTGCCGCCCCTGCGCTGTCCGGTGAGCACCTCGTAATAGACCTCGTAACCCTGCGCGCTGTGGAGGCTGATTAGAGATTTGGCTGCGGCGAGCACGACTTCGGGCTCTTTGTCGTCGAGAGCCGCGATGAGGCGGGGAATCGATGCGCGAGCGTGCACCTTGCCCAGCGCGGTGGCTGCAGCTGCGCGTACCTGAGGGTTCGAGTCGCGCAGCGATTTCTCGGCGATGCGCATGACGTGATGGTTGTTGGTTAACACGCCGAGTGCGCCGACGGCGATGCGTCGGGTGTCGGCACTGTTGCTGGCGACGCCTTTGTCCAGCAGCTCCCATGCGCGCTGCGTCGGCGATTTCGCTTCACTGGGAGCACCCGCGGAGTTGCTGTGAGCTGCGGCGCCGTTCTGAGCCGCGGCGGGCATGAGGCAAAAAAGGGAAATCAGGATGGTCGTAAAAAATGACGATGAATGCACGTAGAGCTCCCCGACAAAGGCTTCCGGCTACTTTATTGGGGAACAAACGCGTTACATTTTTGAATGCAGCAAAGACGCGAAGAGTTGGATTGGCTCCCACGAATTGGGGCCGCCTAAATTCAATCATCAGCCCTCATCGATCCCATCACGCCCAAAGCGCAATCCAAAGCAGCGGCTTTAGGACACTTTAAGGAAGGTGACGAGGTGGAGAATGCCGCCGAGCAGGGCAGATAGGCCCGCTAGCCGTGAACGTTCGACTGGCCTAGGCCCGAAGAATCGCTTTCACAGCATCCAAGAATTCGGCTGGGCTAAATGCCTCGACGCCGTAATCCGCTTCAGGAAGCTTTATCTGGTGATGGGACAACAGCGATAGCACCGGTGAATGGCTCCTCCGCTTGAAGGATCCTAAGACACGCTGCTTCTGCTCAATTGGAACCGAACGCGCGAGCACCAATAGGTCTGGGTCCTCTATATGCTCCAACTGGTGTATTCCTTCCGGACCAACGAGCGATTCGACTTCGTAGCCGCCCGCAACCAGAAGCCGCCTACGCGTTTCAGCCAGTGCGGGGTTCCACGACAGCAACACCACTCTACGCGCTCCTGCCGCGCTTTTCGCCTCAACGACCATTCCCGCTCATTCTATGCCAAGTTACGCCATCAACTTCGATGGTGGTTTCGTCCAATTTGATGCACCTCCTTTATAGGAGCCGACGACTGCATGGCTGAAATCAGACTACAAAATCGCCGGCTGTTATTGACCTCCGGCGTATACTCCTCCTAAAGCCCTACGCAATCTCCCATTCGCACCGCAAAGAAC
>DATEMI010000358.1:0-12582 GCA_035275665.1 Terriglobales bacterium
AGTCGATTTTCTGAAGTATGACCTGTGCAGCTTCCGCGAAATCATGGCGCAAGAGTCGGGCGCAGACGTGAAACATGCCATGAACTCGGCAAAAGCGCCACCGTACTCGGAGATCATGGGGCAGGAGCCTCCGGCGGTAGTCAAGAAAGCCGATGGGCTGATAATGTCCGCTTACGAGAAGATGCATCAGGATCTTCTGGCAACGGGTCGCCCGATCCTGTTCAGTCTCTGTCAGTATGGCTTCGCGAGGGTGTGGGAGTGGGGCCCGCAGGTGGGCGCCAGCATGTGGCGAACCAGCGGCGACATCAGCGATAACTATGCCAGCATCACAGCCAATGGTTTCGGCGAAGCGGGGCTTGCACGTTTCGCGGGGCCGGGACATTGGAACGATCCCGATTTCCTCGAAGTGGGTAATGGTAAGCTGACCCCGGACGAATCTCGCACCAACTTCTCCCTATGGGCGTTGCTTGCCGCTCCGCTGATCGCAGGCAACGACCTGACCAACATGACGCCGGAAACCAAGGGCATCCTGCTCGACAAGGAAGTGATCGCCATTGATCAGGATTCACTTGGGAAACAGGGCGATCGCAGTTATCAAACAGGCCCACTGGAAGTGCGGTCGAAACCTCTCTCCGGAGGGGATCTGGCGGTCGGCCTTTTCAATAGGACAGGCAGTCCCGCGCAGATCACACTTCGACTCAGCTCTATTGGCTGGCACGGTCTGACCGATGCCCGGGATCTCTGGGATCACCGCGATATCGGCGAAATTGGAGACGAGTATAGGCCCACGGTTCCAGGTCACGGCGTGGTCCTGCTACGGCTCAAGCGTTCCCGTTCCTGAGGTGCTCTGCGCGAGTTCAGGTAAACCTCGCCCGCCAGCGTAGGAGCGAGCTAAAACCAGTTTCCAGCCTTAAGGCGACGCGGTCCTGACGGGCGACCGCCTTGCGCTTGGCTCGACTTGCGTGACGCCCGCCACCCGCGCGCCAAGCCGAGGATTGGCACATAAGTGCGTCATTTTTTGACCAACCCGGCAAGGCAGGCCCTGTCGCCTCCTGCATGGTCGAGACATGGCCGGAGCGCTCCTCCACCGGCCATGTCTTTACCCGCTGCCGCCCGATGCAAAATCACCGATCGCTCATCGACACAGCATTCTGGGCGAGTGGCCGGCAACTCGGACGTGACATTTCACGTTATCGAAATCCAGGGTGCTCTGCGCCTCAGGAGGATTTCTGTGGTTGCTGGACCGCAATTCTTCGACCAGGTAGCCGTGTCTGCGAGCAAGGTCGCCTGAAACTCAGCGGGCGTTCTTCTGTGCCGATATGATGGTCAGCGTTGGTTATCCTGAATGAGGAGTTGTAAATGAATACATCTGAGCTGATTGCTGGTATCGATGAAGAACTGTCCAGGCTGAGACAGGTGAGAGGGTTACTGGCTAGTGACGGTGGTGTGAGGCGCGGGCCGGGAAGGCCTGCTGCGTCTTTTGAGTTCGGTGCGAGCCGCCCGAAGAAGAAAAAGCGCCACATGAGTGCTGAAGGACGAGCGAAGATCGCGGCGGCGCAGAGGAAAAGATGGGCCAAGCTGAAGGCAGCCAGCAAATGAGTTCCTGACTTGTCATTACCAAGGTGCCTAGCTCTTTTGTAGAGTGTTCAGCCTGACACGACATTCGGTAGCATCCATCAGAACAACGCATTCACTGCTCACAATTTCGTGGGCCAACCCGAAGAGCCTTCAGTGCGTCGCAGTGCTGGAGGCTCTTTGCTTTCAAGCAAATGAAAATACCCCGGCAATGAGCCGGGGCATTCCTTCACAGACCGCGAATCAGCGGGGTGCTAGTACTTCGAAGATCACACCGTCATTGTTGGCCATGACGTACTGTCCATCGATATCACGCCATTCATAGCCACGCGGACCGCGAATGTGACGGGCACCCCAGTCGTCGACGCGCTGCCCGCGATCCCAGTCCTCGTGGCGCATATGCTCGCCTTTTCTCCATTCATTATGGCGGGCGTATTGGTCGTGGTGCTCCCGTTGTTGGTGGTGTTCCTGATCGTCGGTCTTGAGCGAGGGTAATCCCGCCGGCAAGCGTGAGAATAAGCTCAGAAGTCGCAAAGTTCTCGATACCTTCGTGTGATTCCTCCAGCAGTTCGGGGGCGATCCCCGAGAGCGTAACACTGCAGAACCTTGGATGCGGCCGTGACCTCGACTGAGGCTGGTTGTCGCTATGTTCTGGAGTTTTTGAGCAGAGGAGTGAGGGGCGGGGGGCAGCTCTGCCCTGTTCGGCGTTCCGGCGCACGCTGGTCCGGTCTACTCCACTCCGCAGTCGCCCCTAGACTGACGTGCTGCGGCGACGCTCAGTGCTGTGTCAGGTCCCTGAAGGCGAACCCGAGCAGATTTACTCTGCTCTGATCCGCGATGACCGCCGAGACGAAGCCGGCGGTCTTCGGAGGTAATGCCGCATGGCAACTGTGAGTGCTTTCCCACAACTCAATGGAATGATCTGCAAGTGACACAAGGCGAGACGTGCCGCAATGGGAACAGAACGATCTGATCAGTGTACGTTCGCCACGATGTTCGAGCGCATGAGTGAAATTGGTCACGCGCCGACCTGCAAAGTTGGATTCTGCGCCACTTTCATATGCCTGAGGGACTGGGGCGGGGATGAGCAGGTGACTACCTCAGACTGCAGTACGGCAGCCGGGGGCATCCGTACCGTCTGAGACGGCTGAATAAATCATGCCTAGCCGAGGTGAGGTCAAGGCAACCTTGTGATTCTCTATGATAGAGCCACAATCAGCGGGCCATTGGTCCTGGGCGATGTATCACCTTGTTACCTCGATCTCCGAGACTTCAACCCCGGCTCGTACTAGCGGCGCTAGGCCTGCGCACGATCGGTAGGCAGCGCGATGGAGAAGGCCGTACCTTTGCCGGGCTGACTTCGCACAAAAATCGTCCCTCCATGTTTGTTGACAATTCCGGCGCTGACCCATAATCCCAAACCCGTTCCGGCGGCTTCTTTGGTTGTAAAAAGGGCGTCATAAATCCTGGCGCGAATCGCCGGATCCATGCCTTGCCCGTTGTCGGCGATCGTGATGCGCACGCCCGGCAAGGCTCGTTTCCATACCCTGCCTGGCCGAATCCGCACGCGAATGAAGCCATTCCTCTGCGCCAGAGCATCGAGCGCGTTCGTCAGCAGGTTTGCGAAGACCTGACGCAATTCTCCAGCGTTACAAAGAATCGGCTGGGCCGGCGTGTCCTCGAATCGGACTGAAACCTTCGCTTGTTCGAGTCGGGGTCGATACAGCGTCAGCAGACCGCGGACGAGATCCGCCACCGAGCACCGTTCAAGTGAGGCCCTTCTCCTGTAGAACTTCAGCGTCTGCGCTGAGATTTGCGCCGCGCGCTGAAGCTCCGACTGGGCTGTCTCTACATAGCTTTGTGCTTTCGGAGAGAGCGAACCATCCTGCGACAGCAGATACAGCAGATTAGTCACGGAGGTTAAGGGATTATTGATTTCGTGGGCGATCGAGGCAGAGAGCCTTCCCACGACCGCGAGTTCTTCGAGGTTGCGTACCTGTTCGTCCCTCAGGCGCAGAGCAAGTTCCATGCGCTCGCGGCTGATGATCATCGCTGCAATGCCGGCGGAAAACAGCGCGACCTGTCGCTCCCAGTCTTCGGGCTCGTGCTGCCGATCGAAGCAGAGCATCAGAGAACCGGCAATTTCTCCCTCGGGATCCTCTATTGGAGTGATATGGCAGGCCTGAATGCCGTTCGACAGGCACAAATCACGCCAGGCGGCCGGCCATTGATTGGAGCTGGCGAGATCCCGGGAACTTCTCGGATGCCGGGTGAAAACGAAATTCGCAATTCCCCCCTGCTTCTCCTGGATGGCGCGAACAAGGGAAAAATCGAGGTCGCCGGAGTAGCCTCGGGCCGGTATCCCTCCTCGATCGGCCAGAATGATGAGGGCGCGGGCATGCGGCAGAAGATGCGAAACAGCGACGGCGAGTCGATTCAGGCCCTGATCCTGCGCACCACCGGCCACAACCAAATCCAAAATTGCATGTTGCTCTTGAATCAGTGACTGTAGCCGTGTCATCTCTTGGGCCAGGAACCAATTGGTCTTCTTTAAGATGCGCCATTTGGCGCCAAAGGCGGTTTCCGGGCAGATGTGACGGCAACCTGCAGCCCGGGCGCGTTGTTTAATCGCCAGTGTCCCGTTGCAACTGATGCTCAGCGTCCGGATTCATTGCTTATAGCGCCATCGTCCGACCCTCAGAGATTTACGACAAGCCACGTCTGGGGACGAGCGGAGAGCGTTGGCCCTCGTGTTCGGGGCGCTACACGCCCGTCATATGGACCATCACGAAAATACGACGGCTACTCTCTCGTTTGCGCGTTCGCCCGTCTGCGCCGACTCATGGCTGATGATGCATGAACTGCGGCGAATCCCAGGATGGCACGCCTCAGGTCTGTCAACATACCCATCGTTGTGCGTGTGTGAAAACGCTGAAAGGTTCCACGTAGGTTCCGAACCATGTAGTTAGCGCCGTCTCCGGTCACGCCAGAGCGGATGCGTCCTGAGGGACAGCGGCGCATAGCCTGAACTTGGCTCCAAGAACGGCACAGGACTCCCGATTCGCTACCTGATTTCCGATGCATTAACAACGAGCAACATGGCATTCGTGAACTGAAATCCGATCGATGTTATGACAATGGAAATTCCCGGGCGGGGTCGGCGTCACCCTCCTGTCAATCAGAGCTCACGAGGTCTTTTTCGCATGGCCGGTCCTCGAGGCGGTCACAAATCTGCTTTATCTGCTCCGGCGCAGCCTGAGTTCCGATGAGTCGGAGAAATACCTGAGCGCCGCTGACCAGGAGCTCGCGCGCGTGGCGGAGATCGCAAAATAGACCCTGAAGTTTTATCGTGAGCCCAACAAGCCCGTGGACACTGACGTCGCGAGCCCAGGTACAGGAGCCGCCTTGAATCGCGCGACTGAGTAGAGCCGCGCCGACGCGGTGGCGGCTCGCGTTCAGAATGTCGCGCGAAATGAATTGGATTGGATCGCAAAGCTAGAACAACCCCAAGGGCTCGAACAACCCACAAGGTGGAGGCGGGCTTCTTCCTGCCCCAATTGAAAGCCGGAATGGATTTGCTCGACGCGGGATGCGGGCCCGGATCGATCACATTGGGATTAGCCAGGGCCGTAGCGCCAGGAAAGGTGATCGGAATTGACATTGAGGATTCGCAATTCGAGCAGGCGCGGGCGACTGCGCAGCGAGAACAACTCAATGTAGAGTTCCGAAAGGCAAGCGTCTACGGGGCTTCCCTTCGCAAATTTTCAAGTTGATGCGATCTTTTCGCATGCGGTGCTCGAATCGCTCAAATGATCCAGCTGCCGCCTTAGCAGAATTTCGCAGGGTGTTGGAGCCCGGCGGCGTAATTGGTCTCCGAGCGGGAGATCTCGGCGGCCTCCTGATCGATGCCGATTCAGAAGGGCCGGCGCAGGCCTTGGCTGCTTACCCTTGCGCAACAGAAAAAGAGCGCGAGGGATCCAAATATCGGCCGCAAATTGCCAAGGCTGACGAGGAGGGCCGGGTTTGCGGTCGGCAAAATGAGTGCTTCCTATGAAGTGATTAGCGATTTTCTAGCAAAGATCGGCCCGGCATTTGCAGAGCAGTTATTGCCGCGGGCACTCAATGCAACCTTGAACACAGGCCCAAAGACAATTCCATCTTTGTTGCGCTGGCATGGTGCGAAGCGATGGGACATGCGGTTCAGCCATAGCATTTTTACCGTGATCGCATTTACACGCACGTCGTCAACGCGTTGGAAATCCGAAGCCAATTGATGATGTTCGTCGGCGAAAGGTACCACTCGCGATAGGGGACGTGCTCGAGTCACCGTCCCGAGCATCTCACCCATGGAGGTCTCGATGCGCAAAACGCCATTGTCCCCACCGGAAACCAGCCAGCGATCGCCACTCGATACGTGGCTTGACCTGGAGGATCTCGCAGCTGTCGAAATCTCCTCCGAAGATCCTGCCCATCCCTTTGAGGCCGCGCTGAGTGCCGGCAAAGGCGAAGGATGGCGCGCCGCGGCTCCCGGTCCGCAGATTATTCGCATCAAATTCGACAAGCCCATCGCCCTCCGCCGCATCCGCCTCGAATTTCGCGAGGCGACCGTCGAGCGCTCCCAGGAATTCCGTCTCTCCGCCACGTCCATCTCCGGACAAACGCGTGAGATCGCCCGACAGCAATGGAATTTCAGCCCAGCGAGCTCAACCGTCGAAACCGAGGATTACGGCGTCCAGCTCCCCGACGTCGCTGACGTCACCCTTGAGATCGACCCTGGGCGCCATGACAGGAACGCCGTCGCCACGCTGCAATCCATCGCCATGGCCTAGGTCCTTCTCTTGAACTCCCGTGCGACGGCAGGTGTTAAGCTCGCAGGACCTACGGTCGTAACGGCCTGTTGGTAACCAGTGATAGTTGCCGCTCAGGTAATTGTGAGTCTTACGGAAAAGATGGCGAGAAGTGGCCGCCGGGGAATAGAAGGGGGCGAGCCAGACGCTGCAGTCGAAATATCCCGAAGCATGGGGCAGCAGTAGTGGGTTTACTTCGCATCTGATCTGCCGTCGAACATAGTCGGTCTCGATTCGGTTGTGCACGAAGGAGGAACCGGATGATTCACGCTTGCCTTGACCTGCTGTTCGGGTGCTCGCATCAGAGACAGAGCCGTCCTTTTACGCTGAATGAGACCTGCTACACAGTTTGCCTCGACTGCGGTCACGAGACGCCGTATTCCTGGCGCAACATGCGTCCTATGACTCGCTCCGAGCGTGTTGCTGCCCGGCGTCGCGCTGCAAACGAACTGGAAACCGCTGCAGCAGCCTGACTCCCAGTTGATAGCGCGACGCGAGTGTTCACCAAACCCACTGCACTGCCGCCGCGCCTTCTTCCGGTGCATTTAGGACGCGCTGCCTACGGAAGGACTAAAGGCTCGGCTGGTTGGTCCGGATTTGTTCCGCGAGGAGTTGCGCCTCCAACTCCGTGGCTACGGTACGATACCTATCTCGGCCTGTACGCCCCATGTGCGCTCGTCGAGCTCCTTTATTGACACTTTCACTGGCGCATTTCCCGCTGTTCCTGAATGCGATAAAAGATTCGAAGGAGACGCCTCGAGAAGTGGTCGGCAGTGGTGGTGCTGGGAAAGGAGATGAATATTGCGGGAGTATTCGTATTCTCCAGCTTTAGGCACATAGCACAGACTCTGTGTTGCCTGGCTCTGGTCAAACGGCGTTGCGAGCTTATCTCCCTGTCCACAGGTCACGGCCAACAGGACATACAAAGCGATGGCGCTCAAACGTACCACCAAACGCGTATGGCGAAAAGGGCGGTGGCCGACTATCCTCAGATTCCCCATGGAATCCCCAGGCAAGTTTAGCGACCCGTTCTTCCGGAAAGCCGGTGTGCTTTACTTCATTGGGGCTGGATCGCCTCCAGAGGCCATCAAGATCGGTGTGGCCACAGGTGAGCGCCTGTTCGAGCAGTTGCGGGAGATCCACAACACTAATCACCGTGATCCCTACCTGCTCGGCATCATTCCATTCATCACTGGCGAAGTGCCAATGCGCGATGCCGGGAAATACGAGCAGCAGTTGCACAAACAATTCGCAGCGATTCAACTGCGCAGAGCCGGCGCTATGCCGGCGGAGTGGTTCATGCCGACCGATGACCTGTTGAAGCTCATTGCGGAAAGGTCCGCGCCCCTCAGTTCGATCCGGCAATTCCCGCACGCTGACGAGATTCTAAAGCTCTATTGCAGGGTTGATCGTCAGATATAGCTTCGCGGTGCTATGCTGTCTGCCATCGCTGGAGGTCGCTCATGCCAGAATTCATCACTGATCGTAAATTGCCCGTCGACGTAGTTCGCAAGATATACACGGATCGGAGGCATGCGCTTGGATGCACTGTATGTGCAAAAGAGGTGGAGTTCGACCCGCTGGAACTGGGTGCGATTGGCAAAGCCCTTCTCGTGCTGGCTCTGCACGAGTGCCCTGATCACAGAGAATAACGAAGCCGCAAAGGTGACGGCGGCGGGTTTTGGGGGCCTTTCTTGCGTCGTGTGATCCTCCTTTCCCTGACTGATGGATGCACAGGCTCATTGGGAGAGGATTTACGCAGAGAAAGCACCGAACCAGGTGAACTGCTACCGACCGCACCGTGAGGTGTCCTCGCACAGATTGAGCGAGCGCTGGATAAATCCATTCCATTCATCATCGATGTCGACGCGGACGAATCCACACTGATAGACGATCTATTGGCTCGCGGGTACTCCAACGTCACGGCTCTCGATGTTTCACAGGACGCCATCGCAACCACGAGGAAACGGCTGGGCGATGCTGTGCAGCGCGTTCGCTGGATTGTCGCCAATATCACGCAGGCTGAACTGGAACCCTCTGCATACGATGTGTGGCACGATCGCGCGTTTTTTCATTTTCTGACGGATCCCGCTGATCGGCTGATCAAAAGGGCCTATGTCCACCAGGTGATTCCAGCGGTAAAGCGCGGTGGGCATTGTCGCCGTGAGCGCTTTCGGACCATAGGGGCCAACCCGGTGCAGTGGTCTCGAAGTGGTTCGATATGACGCAGCGTCATTGCACGCGGAGTTCGGGACGAGTTTTTCGTCTGGTCTTTTCTTCCAGACAGATGCACGAGACGCCCTTTGGAAGCGCTCAACAGTTCCTTTATTGCCACTGCCTTCTGCAATAAGCTGATTTAAAACTCTTTGGACAAAATCCGAATTCGAGGGGAATCACTCGTTTTCCCATGTCGTGAAACGCAGGAACGGCGCGACTTCGCGAACAATTCTGTCGCAATCTTAGGATTTCAACTCGGCGTAATTCGGCGAAGTTCGGCGAAGTTCGATACGAATCGAAATGACTCCGCCCGTAAATGGTTGATAATGCAAGAGATTGGCTCCTCAGGAGGGACTCGAACCCCAACCTCTCGGTTAACAGCCGAATTGTAAAGCTCGGAGCACACATGTTTTCAACGGAGTAGAAAGGAGCGATCGGAGCAATTGGAGCATGTAAGGCGCACAATTCGGCGAAAAATTCGGCGAAGTCCTGAAATCTGAGAATTTGGCCCTACGGCAATGCCCCTAACCCTCAACCGTTTCTGGAAACCTGATCGTGGACAGAACGGATGGAGGATTCTACAGGCTGAAATCCTGCTCCCCAGTAAACCTCTGCTCACGCGCAAATACGCGTGAAGATCAGATTTTCCACTCAAGAACGAAATCCTGGGTCCATTTCCCTAATGTGGCTTGTCACCAGATTCTGGTTCCGGTGGCGGGGCATGCCCCTCGGGTGGCTCGAACCGGATGGAAGTGCTCACCGTGATGGGCGGCAGCTCGGTGACGGAGAGATTTCGTCCAATGTTGGACATACTAACGAATAGAACAGCCGATTCACTTCGTCGGGCGATATCGGACACTCGTTTTCGACCCACCAGTTAAGAACGATGATGAAGGTTGATCGACGAATCGGACCAGCAGATCACGGGAATCTGCGCTGACCTCTGTGGGCGACCATGAAACATTTTCTTGACATCTTCCGCGATGAGCGACGCCACTACCCTCTGGAGATGCCCATGGAGGACGGCCGGTCCTCTTGGGCCTAGCTTGAGTTCACCCGCATCACGCAGCCCATCGAGATACTCGAAAACAGGCACACTGAACCATAAAATCCCTTCATCGTGTTTACCGCCTCTGATCGGTTGAGATGAGGGAACAGCTCCAAGTATTTCGTGGAGCGCGCTCACAAGAAGTTCGTCTTTGTCGCGGAAGTGCATGTAGAACGCCGACCGCCCGACATCAGCTCGATCCAGAATCTCTTTGACGGCGATCGAGTCATAATCTCGCTCGTGAATTAATGAATGAAGCGCCTCTCGGAGGCGTTTCTGCGTCCGAGCGACTCGCCGATCCGTTGTACCAAGATTGGGAACCGTCTTTTTATTTTCTAGCCTGGGCATGTTCCATATTCCTCCTTGCGGTCCAAACCGGACAAAACGGAGTTGTTGTCCGTTAACGTACAGTTCCGTGCCGCTGCTCTTTCCCGTGAATCAGGCTCAGTCTAGGCTTGATTTCGAACAGATGTCCATTTTCATACACTGTTCGATAACTGATGAGGGGGTTGAAATGAGCGCTGCTGAAGCAAGAGCGCCCCATACCCTGCCGCGACCGGACGGTCGCTGGGGCAGTTCCAGGTGCCGCATGCCCATACGTCTCCGTCGATCCCAGGACCCATCTCATCTACTTCCCGTTGGAGAACATCTAAGGACATTACGCCGCCAGCTTGTCTTGAACCGCATACGCCAGGTCTGAAGGCGTGCATAGGATTTTCGCACTCCGATGCCCTTGACAGATTGCATCGCATAAATCTGTCGTGATAGCCTGGCATTTCGATGCGGATGCGGGCGTTCATTCAGGCGATGGCGAAAGAAGATTGCCCCTTCGCGCGCCGCATCATCGCATTTTTGCTGCTCGCTCTCGTTACATTTCTGATCGTCAACCCCATTTGGGAATGCTGCGATCACCTCGATAATCTGCGTCATCTCGGCCCGCACGGAGTACTGCTAATCCTACTGGCCGTTGCTCTCGCCGGTATCTCCCTTCTCAAATCGATGCGATGGCTGCTCGTTTCTCTTCGCAGCAGCATTGCAGACCTGATCGTGTTAGTGGCCGTTCCTCGCCTCGTTTTCGCTTCATTGCCTTCTCCACTCGCGCTCGAAACCGGTCCGCCCCTCCGGATCTAATCTCCTTTCCGCTCCCGCCTGATCTTTGCCCGCCCACCTTCTCGGTGTTGCGCGGACTGGCGAATGCACCACGAACTGCTGCAGGTGGTGGAACGAATGAAAATCACTGTTTCGAGTCTCAGAAGTAACTGTCGCGAACTGCGGTGGAGGGGCTCCCCGGCAGTTTTCGGCTTTTTTCTCGTCGTTTCTGCGGCTCCGATGACCATATCGGCATCGGCTCAAATCCCCAGCACTGATTACGCCGCCGTGCCGGCCAAACCGTACGCTCCGACACTGGTTGCGTATGGACAAGTACAACCCGTCACGGTGGTACCAGTAGCCGCAGCCGAAACTGGAGTCATTGTCGGCCTTCGCGTCAGGCCGGGGTCGCATGTACGTGCAGGCGAGGTGGTGGCGCATCTTAGAGGTCCCGCCATCTCGTCCCTTCTCCTGCAGAGCCAGGCTGATCTTCGCAGTGCGCAGGCCCAACTCGATGCCGCCGAGAAGGCTCTGGGAATTGAGCAGCAGCAGTTACCGGCGCATCTGACGACGCGCCAGGCAGTGCATCAGGCAGAGAGTGCGGCAACACAGGCTCGCAGCGGCGTCGACAATGCGCAATCGAGACTAAATTCGGTCCAGCAGATGATGACGATCACCGCGCCGTCGGACGGCACGGTGCTTACGCTCGGCAGCGCGGATGGCGCCCTCGTCAGTCCGGGGCAGACCGTCCTCACGCTTCAGCCTGCCGGTGGTCTCTGGCTGCAGGTGATGTATTACGGAGCGGATCTCGCAAGAATTCGTGTGGGGATGGGCGGCAGCTTTGCTCCCTCGGACGGGAGCGGGGCGATCGCTGTTCGCGTGGTCTCGATCCCTGGGACGGTCACCTCCGGCGGAGGGGAATCCATTGCGCTTGCGTCGACGGATGCGCACTCCTGCTGGCTCAGTGGTGAGGCGGGCACGGTCACTCTGAAATTGCCGGCGCGGCAAATGGTTGAGGTCCCAACGCGCGCACTGATCGTGAACCAAGGAAAGTGGTGGGTGCTGGTCTACACAGCGAAGGGAAACCGTCCACAGCAAGTAGTGCCGGGCCCGGCGGACGGGTGGAACACCTGGATTGAGAGCGGACTGACGCCCGGAACCGAAATCGTCGTCAACAACGCCTACCTGCTCTTTCACTCAGGCATTGCCGAACAGTACCAGATTCCGGATTGATGGCCATGCCAGAGACCAGCACTTTTCGCCGTCTGCTCGTGCAGCCCCTGCTGTGGAGCCTGATCTATGGCTCGCTGATTCTGTATGGGCTGTATGCGTACTGGAAAATCCCCGTCGAGGTTTTGCCGCGATTCAATTTTCCGGAGATCAGCGTTATCACGCATGAAGCCGGCGCCACCGCGTCGGAGCTGGAATCGCAGATCACATGGCCGCTCGAAGGGGAAATTATGGCGCTGCCGAATTTGGTTGATGTTCGCTCCAGTATGGGCAATGGTCTCGTCGAGACGGACATCCGTTTCAGCGAAGGCACGGACCCCGAGCAGGACCTGATGGCAGTGAACGGCGCGATCGATCGCGCCCGCGCGCAGATACCGGCCGCCGTGCAGCCTTTTGCCGAGATCATGGGCATGGGCATCAACGAAGTAGCAGACTACAGCCTCGCAATCCCTTCTGAAGACGCGCCCGCAGAAGTTGAGCGCTCGGTCATCGCCAATGTTGTTCCGGCTCTCCGTGCCCTGCCCGGTGTTTATCGGGTTGAGGCCTATGGAGCCGGTCAGGAAGCACTCTGGGTTC
>DATEMI010000359.1:0-2877 GCA_035275665.1 Terriglobales bacterium
GTTCTGTTTTTTCCGCAGGCTCTTCAGCCCGTGGCGCACGGCCACACGTGCGAACAAACAGTGCCTGGGTAATTCTCTGCGCTTTAGCGCTGGCATGCGTACGATGCGCATACACCAGGGCTAAAGCGCGATTGAGTTGACCTTCTCTAGACGACGCGGACGCGTCGCCCGCGACTAAAGTCGCGGACTTCCACCTTTGAAACGCAAAAGCAGGCTTCACTCAAATCCAACCGTAGCTTCGCTCAAACCCCAACCGAGGCTTCACTCCGAATTCACATTGATCAATTGCCCTTGAGTTTCCCATTGTCAACTACGTGAGTCGCTGCAGTTCTGCTCCGTTGATGCGAACGTTCTTCAATGTAATGTTCTCGACATTTTCCACAATATTGCCGTCCGAAACGCCGCCAAAGTCGCAATTGGTGAGCGAGATGCCCTCGATAGGATCGTTCTTGAAGCCTCGCAGATAGACTCCGTATTTCGAGTTTTGGCTCTTGAGGTTTTCGACCGCGACATCGCGCACAATGGGCTTGTATCCACCCTTCTCGCCTTCTTCGTAGTAGTAGTCGATGCCGATCGGCGCCTGGGCTACTTTGCCGACGGTCACATCTCGCATATAAATCTTCTCGATCAGCCCACCGCGGGCAGCGTTGTTCTTGATGCGCAGCGCCATGTAAAGAATTGGGCTGTCCATCTGGCAATTGCGCGCGTACACGTTGTGTACGCCTCCGGAGATCTCGCTGCCGATGGTCACGCCGCCGTGCCCGTTCTTCATGTGGCAGCCCTGGATGACGATGTTCTGCGAGGGAACGTTCACTCGGCGGCCATCGTCGTTGCGTCCGGACTTGATCGCAATGCAATCGTCGCCGGTATTGAAGAAGCAATTTTCAATGAGCACGTCGGAGCACGATTCGGGATCGCATCCGTCCGTGTTTGGGCCAGAGGCGTCGAAGTTTAGGTCGCGGACGGTCACGTTCGTACACAAGCACGGCGTCACCTGCCACATCGGCGAGTTTACTAGATGCACGCCTTCGATCAGAATGTTCTTCGAGCGATACGGCTGAATAAATTGCGGCCGCAGATAGTGTCCCGGACCAAAGACGCGCTCCTTCGGCGGAACTCCTTGCGTCGCCATTTGCACAAGCTTCTCACGATCGGAGGGCTGGTCTTTTCCCGAACCGGGAGCTCGAGTTGACCGCCAATTCCACCAATGATCCTGATCGGCATTGCCGTCGATGGTTCCCTTCCCTGTAATGGCCAAGTTCTCCTGCTCGGCGGCATAGATGAACGGGGAATAATTCATGCACTCGGTGCCTTCCCAGCGCGTAAAGACCAGCGGATACTTCGAGATATCGCGAGTGAAGCGGAGTGTAGCGCCTTCACTTACGTGAAGGTTCACGTTGCTCTTCAGCTCTATCGCCCCGGTGACGAATTCGCCACGCGGGACCAGTATGCGACCGCCGCCGGCTTTAGAGCATGCCGCAACCACAGCTCGAAATGCTTCCGTATTGTCAGTTTGGTTATTACCCACGGCTCCGTATCTGGTGATGTCGAACTCGCGCGATGGAAATTCAGGAGGCTTGATGCGCGCCAGGATCGGTGGCACGTCATGCCAAGCATCGGCTGAGCTTGTACTTCTCGATCTGAAACGTGACGGCTGAGGCCACAGCTCGTCGCTTACCGCCGCAAGAGATACGCTGATTCCCATCTTGAGAAAACTGCGGCGAGTTGTCATGACCCTTTTTCCTTCCTACGCTAAACATCTAAACCCGTGCGCTGCCACTAACGGTGCATCGGCGATCACTTCGCTACCTGAAAGCAGGTCATCAGCGAAACTAGTTTCAGCCGCAACTCGCGCCAATCCAAAACCATTAAATCGGCCGTTTGGAAATAGTAAAGCGTTTCTGATGTTAGGGCCGTTGACGGCTACTTTCGTGATATAATTTCTCTAGCTCTTTGGCAGCTAACATCCTGAGAAAACAATCATTTAGCTCGTATCCGAATACCCCGGAAATGTCCGGGCGCGGCAGCCGTTGACCTGAACGGAAGTGAGCATCGGAAGAGCTTCTAAAAAGCTAAGCACAGCAACGAAAGCACCAGAAAAGGAGTTCGAAGCGCGCTCAGAAGCGGGCGCTTGATGCGGCGAAAACTAGTAGCTGGCAGGCCAGTGGCTAGCAGCTTGGATTGCCGACAGCTAACGAATGGCAGACGAACAGAATCCCCAACTCCCTCTAACGCCTCCCGGCGGTGAGCCGCCTCCGGGACCCGGCGCAGCGAATGTAGTTCCCATCAACGTGGAAGAGGAGATGCGGCGCTCGTATCTCGACTATTCCATGTCGGTGATCATCGGGCGCGCATTGCCCGACGTCCGTGATGGACTTAAGCCCGTGCATCGTCGTGTGCTCTACACGATGAACGAGATGGGCCTGCAGTACAACAAGAAGTACACCAAGTGCGCCAAGGTCGTCGGCCAGGCAATGGGCGTCTACCATCCCCACGGCGACTCCGCAATTTACGACACGCTCGTCCGACTCGCGCAGGACTTCTCACTGCGGTATCCGTTGGTGGATGGACAGGGGAATTTCGGATCCGTCGACGGTGATCCTCCGGCGGCCATGCGATACACCGAATGCCGTCTCGAGAAGATTGCGGGCGAAATGCTCGCCGACATCGACAAAGAGACCGTCGACTTCGTTCCCAACTACGACGAATCCACTCAAGAACCGACGGTTCTTCCCACGCGCATTCCGAACTTGCTGATCAACGGCTCAAACGGCATCGCGGTTGGCATGGCGACAAACATCCCGCCGCATAATTTGACCGAGATCGTCGACGCGACGATCGCTCTAATACAGAATCCGCAGACCACGCTCAAAGAAA
>DATEMI010000360.1:0-9840 GCA_035275665.1 Terriglobales bacterium
ACCGGCTTCAACGTAGTACGTTCCGGGCCTAAGATCGGCAATGCGGAAGTATCCGTCTTCGTCAGTTTGGCGATGTCCGAACTGCTGCCACACACGGCGTCCGTTCATGATCTGGCTGAAACGCAACCGCACAGGAATGCCGCCGACCGGCTCGCTTTCGGGATTCTCGACGTGTCCGCTGATTACCGCTTCCGGCACGAGCTGGATCGTGATGCTGGTCGGATGCTCCGACAGCGCGGCTGTGAGCGGAGTGCGCGCTTCGCCGACCTCATTCGGCGCAAAAAATCCTGGCTTATGCGCCTGGAGGGTAACCGACAGAGAGCTTAGATGATCGAACTCGAAGTTCCCATTCTGGTCTGCGAGCTTGGCGCTCTGATCGGCTTGGACGAGGGCGTAAGGAATCGGCGCGCCCGTTGAGGAGTTTACGACCGTGCCAGTGAGCACATAAGCAGGAGGTGTTTCCTGATTGTCGCCGAAGCCTTGCCCTTCGGCATGAGAGAACCCCGCAAGCGCCGCAGTCAGTACAGCACAACCAACCCAGAAACGACTCCGGGCAACACAAAACCGCATGCGCATAAAGCTAGCTGAGAGTTCCTGCTGGTGGCAAGCGCAACAACGGAACCGGCGCCGGTAGGCGGTGGGTCGGAGCTGGCCGAGGAGGCCAGCTCCGAGTCTCGGCATGCATTAGAAAAGTCGAAAAAGCTCGGTTGAACCACGTGAGGGTGGCAGCATCTACCGGAAGCGGTTCTGCTAACGCGCTTCGTGTTTTGCGGCCGCGAGTGCTCCAGGTCGCATACAGCATGCCTATGCTCGGAGCTGGCCTTCCCGGCCAGCTCCGACCCACCGCCTACCGGCGCCGGTTCCGTTAATCCATCTCGCGCATGCGCATCGAACCCGGTCCTTGCGCAGGCGCTCCGCCTTCCGCTGCGTTTTGCTCTTTTTGCCAATCCTGCTCCGAGATCACCTCGATCGGCCGCAGTTTCTTCGAGATCAACCGCTTGTTCATCGAAAGCTCAGGCGTGACCAGCTTCTGGAATTCGTTGATCACGTCTTCGAGTTCGCGGCCGAGCACATCGGTGCGCGCCACTTGCGAATCCGTGGGTCTGCCTTCATAGCCGTTCACGTCGCTGTAGAGGCCGGCGAGAAATTCACGCAAACGTTCTTCACCGGTGATCGCGCCGCCTTCTTTCGTGGCTACGATCTTGCCACGAACGGTATCGACGTCAGCGGCGAGCTTTGTGAGCCGTTGCTTCAGAGGGTCGTTAGGTTTCAGCTGACCGGCATCGCGATTCGCCGTGTCGCGAACGTTGACGATCGCGTCCACCGCCCAGCTCATGTGATTGAGCATCGCAGAGAGCTTGGTCGCGAGATCGAGCTGCGCCTTGCGATCTTCGACGGTGTACTTCGCCCGCGGATCAAGCACCACGTTGATCTTCTCGGTGTAAGTCTTGTCGCCCTTAGTCATCTTCACTGTATAGGTACCGGGAAGAACGCGTGGACCAAATGCTGCTCCAAACGCTGCGCTCGCGGCGGGCGGAACCTTCGGCGCCTTCAGGTGCATCGACCAGGTCACGCGATTTACCCCGCGATGCTTGCTGGTGTTCACTGAATCGACGAACTTGCCTTGATCGTCGAAGATCTCGATCTTCAAGTCGCCGAAGATGTGGCGCGTGCGCTGGTAATAAGGAATCGTCGCTTCTTCCGGACGATTCTGCCCGTTGAAGGAGTTCGCGCCCTCCGGCCATCCACCTTGGGTTTCCATCCACTGCACCGCCGGCGGCGTCGGCAGAAAGCCTGCGTCTTCCTGCATGATTTCAGGCGTCAGCGCGCGCAGGGGAGAAATGTCATCGATGATCCAGATACCACGGCCATGCGTGGCCAATACCAGATCGGAGGTTCGGGGCTGAATTACAAGATCGTCCACCGCCACTGCGGGGAAGCTGCTGCCTTTGTACTGCGCCCAGCGCTCGCCGCCGTCGTTGCTGGCGAAGAGACCAAATTCAGTTCCGAGGAAAAGCAGGTTGGGACTGACGGTGTCCTCTTTTATGACATGCGCCCAGCCCCGCACGCCGCTGTCGTTCGCGACGATCGACTTCCACGTCTTGCCGAAGTCGCTTGTCTTGAACACATGTGGAGTCATGTCGCCATACATGTGACCATCGACCGCAGCGTAGGCAGTGCCCTCGTCGAAGCGGCCGGCTTCGACCCATGCGATCCACGAGCCCTGTCCCGCTTCGGGAACGTTGCCGATGACGTTGGTCCAGTTCTTGCCGCCATCACGGGTGACTTGAATATTTCCGTCATCGGTTCCCACCCAGATCACCTGGCCATTTTTCGGCGACTCGGAGATCGAGTAGACCGTAGTATTCATCTCCGCCGCGGAGTTATCGACGGTGATGCCGCCCGACTCTTCCTGCTTCTGCTTCTCCGGATTGTTGGTGCTCAGATCGGGCGAGATGCGTTCCCATGACTGCCCGTGATCGCGCGAGCGGAAGAGGAACTGCGCTCCAAGATAAAGAGTGTTCTTGTCGTTAGGGCTCACCTGGATCGGAGTGTTCCAGTTGAAGCGCAGCTTTTTCTCGCCATACTGCGGATAGGGTTTGATGGCGCGCGTTTCATGGGTCCAGCGATTCACGCGGCCGATCTCGCCGCCCTGTGCTTCGGCGTAGACGTAGTTGCGATCCGAGGGATCTTCCCACATCCAGAAGCCATCGCCGCCGTACATGTTTTCCCAACGCGAATTCGTTACACCGCCCGGATATGACGAATCCCCAACCCAGGAGCTGTTGTCCTGCAGCCCGCCGTAGACGTGATACGGAATATCGTTATCGACGCTCACGTGATAGAACTGCGAGACTGGCAGATTCATCTGGTGCTCCCAACGCGAGCCGCCATCGAAACTGCGCCAGAGACCGCCGTCATCAGTAGCGAAGACAATGCTGGTGTCGTTGGGATCAATCCAGACATCGTGAAAATCGCCGTGTGCCTGATTGGAAACCGCGCTGAAGCTCTCGCCGCCGTTCACACTGAGCAAGAGCACTAGATCGACTTTGAAAACTTTGTTCTCGTTCTTGGGATCGACGATCAGGTTGGCGAAATAGAAGGGACGCCACACCATGTATTGGCTGGCGTCGAGCTTCTTCCAGCTTTGTCCGCCATCGTCGGTGCGATAGAGAGCACTGGCCTTGCACTCGATCATCGCGTACACCGTCTGCGGTTTCGACGGAGCTACAGCAATTGCAATACGACCGTATGGTTTCGCAGGCAAACCTTTGGCATTGCTCTCGTTGATCTCGCTCCAGTGCTCGCCCCCGTCCGTAGATTTGAAGATGCCGCTGCCCGGACCTCCGGAGCGGAACGTCCAAGCCTGGCGTCGGAAGTCCCACGTAGTGGCATAGATCGTATTCGGATCCTGCGGACTCGCGGACATCTGTCCGCAACCGGTGGAGCGATTGGCTCCAGCGAGCACCTTGCGCCAGTTCTGTCCGCCGTCAGTCGTTTTGTAAACACCGCCGGCATCGTTGTCGGCGAATGCTGATCCAGTGGCGCAGGCCAAAACGGAGTTTCCATCCTTGGGATTCACCAGAACTTTGACAATGTGCTCAGTGTCTTTCAACCCGACGTTCGTCCAGTTCTCGCCGCCATCGGTCGATTTGTAGATACCATCGCCGATGGACACGCTGTTTCGCATCCAGCTCTCGCCGCTCCCTGCCCATACGATCTTCGTATTTGTGGGATCGACCGCGAGCGTTCCAATCGACTGAACGTCTGGTTGGTCGAATACCGAACGGAAGCTGCTGCCGCCGTTCACCGACTTCCATACTCCGCCGCTCGCAGCTCCGGCGAAGACGGTAATGCGGCCGTGATCGTCGTAAGCGGTGACTGCAGCGACGCGTCCGCTCATCGTCGCCGAACCGATGTTGCGCGCCGGCAGTCCCGAAATGGTACCGGCGTCAAAACGCACTGGGCGGGGCTCAGGCTGCTGGCCGAAGACGCTGGCCGCGATCAGGAGAGAAAGAAGTAACAATGAATATTGGGAAAACACACGAGACTGCCTTCTGGTGCTGGGCATCATTGCGTAAAAATCCTCTTTGTTAGTACGGCAATTCTTGTATTCAGAAGAACGTTCATCGAGATGCCGTGTAGAGCTAATTCATTCCCGGTTTTGAACCTGCCGGCTTTGCGGGCGCGGCGGGCGCGCTCGGCATCTTGAATTGGGAATCGGGCAGTTCGACGTTGGCTTCCATCTTCTCGATCGTCACTGTCCCTTTTTGATCCGGACGATTCTTGGGTCCACTAGAGATCGAGAATGGGAAATATACGCCGTTCACTTGCTTATATGATCCAAGCTCGGTCTGCTCTTCGCGGACGGCGCCGCGTATGAACTGCTGGCGATCCGTACGAATCTCGATGTACGTATCGGGATCGAGGTACATGTAAACGATGTCGGCGTTCTTCAACGTAACCTTCAGCCGATAAACGTCGTCCCCATCGACAGTATCGTGGCCGAGGTACTCAACCGTATTTCCTTTTTCCTTGTAGTCGACCAGCGGTCCGTAGAAATCGGCATCTTCGCTGATGTCGCGCAAGTCGTCTTCGCCTAACATTTCGGGATCACGACGACCCTGAAAGGGCGAAATCTGCCAGCCCGAGCTGCCGTCATACGCCTGAATCTGCGTCATGCCTTGGATCGTGAACATCTCGCGCAAGTCGTTCGGAGCCTTGGCTTCTTCCGCAACCTGTGCGGTGAAGCTGCCTTGCTGATATTTGCCGGAGAACTTCAGCGATTTAATGGCCTTAATTTTCTCCAGGCCACCTTTGGCCTGGAGGTTCTTGGCTACAAGCTCCTCGGCAGTTTGTGCCGAGAGAACGGTCGTGCCGCAGGCGATCGCCAGCACCAGACCCAGTCCTTTGCGCATCAGAATTGCTCCTTCGTTAGTGCGGCGAGACCGCCGCCTTCGACTCGATCAGTTGTTAAAAATTGAAAACGGGAAAGTGTACATCAAGCGCGCAAGTTGCTGATCGCAAATGCCATTGGACTCGTCCCAGATAGGAACGTTAGCGAGGCCGTTTTCAATGCACCCGATTACCCGACGTCCCGATCATCCGATCTGTATTGGAGGTATCATGGTCCTAACTCTGACTCCCGACCCTCCCCGGTCACAAGAACCCATTGGAGCAAGTCCATGGCGGTGAAAACCGATCTCGAATATCGCATAGCGGAAACGCCTGCGCACCAGCGCGAGCTGCAGCCGAATCGCGGCGTGCCCCTCAATCTTGATCGGGTGGAAGATGTACGGGTAAACACGAGCGCGGTCGAACGGCGCGCCGAGTCGCTGACTAAGCGACGCACGGTGAAGAAAGACTGGCAGGCGGCGTGGCTGCTGCGCGCGATCTCGTGCATGGATCTGACTACTCTCGCTGGCGACGACACAGAGCAGCGTGTACTTCGTCTCTGCGCCAAGGCACGGCAGCCTGTACAGCAAAGTGTCATGAAACAGCTCGGCTTGGAGGACTTTCGGCTGAAGGTCGCGGCGGTGTGCGTCTACCACAGCTTTGTTGAGACGGCATTGCGGGCTTTGGAGGGGACAGGAATCAATGTGGCAGCGGTTTCGACTGGATTTCCCGCCGGACTTTCACCATTGGCGGAGCGCGTAGGTGAGATTCGCCGCTCCGTAGCTGCGGGAGCTCAGGAGATCGACGTTGTCATTACCCGCGCGCACGTCTTCGGTGGGCGATGGCAGGCGCTCTACGACGAAGTTGCGACCTTCAAAGAGGCAAGTGGCAAGGCGCACATGAAGGTGATCCTCGGGACGGGCGACCTGGCGACGCTGCGCAATGTCGCTCGTGCGAGCATGGTCGCGATGATGGCGGGAGCCGACTTCATTAAGACCTCAACCGGCAAAGAGAGCGTAAACGCTACGCTTCCAGTTGGGCTGGTAATGGTGCGCGCCATCCGTGAGTATGTAGCGCATACCGGTATGGTCGTGGGATTCAAGCCGGCCGGCGGCATCCGCACCGCAAAGCAGTCCCTC
Source organism: Terriglobales bacterium (assembly GCA_035275665.1). Taxonomy (GTDB): domain Bacteria; phylum Acidobacteriota; class Terriglobia; order Terriglobales; family Acidobacteriaceae; genus Gp1-AA112. Next base: position 6,036 of record DATEMI010000360.1, read on the forward strand.
GATTGGCTGGCACTCATGAAAGAAGAGCTAGGCGACCGCTGGCTCGATGCCACTTTGTTCCGTTTTGGCGCAAGTGGAATGCTCGCGGACATCGAACGGCAACTCGAATACTATGCGACCGGACGTTACTCAGCGGATTACCGCCATCCGATTGCATAAAGAAAAACACTAGCATTCAGCAATCAGCAGTCAGCACTCAGCGAAGAGATGCTTACGGCTGATTGCTGATGGCTGACTGCTAATTCCATGTCTAAAATCGCAGAAAAATTCGCCACCATGGAGTACGGCCCGGCGCTGGAGGACCCGAAAGAGGCGCTGAGCTGGCTCGATCGCCACAAGCGGCACTTTGGGCATTTCATCAATGGCACTTGGCAGGCTCCTGTCGAAGGCGAGTACTTCGCTACGAACGATCCTTCGACAGGCGACAAGCTCGCCAGTGTTGCTCAGGGTAGCGCGAAGGACGTCGATGCTGCGGTAAAGGCCGCGCGCGCAGCCTTCCCATCCTGGAACTCGCTCAAGCAGCACACGCGTGCGCGATATGTGTATGCCCTGGCTCGACAGGTGCAGAAGCATTCACGACGACTAGCAGTTTTGGAAACCCTCGATAACGGAAAACCAATTCGGGAAAGTCGCGACATCGATATTCCGTTGGTTGCGCGGCACTTCTATCATCATGCCGGGTGGGCACAAATTCTGAAAGAGGAATTTCCCGGATACGAAGCCTGCGGCGTTGTAGGACAGGTGATTCCGTGGAACTTTCCGCTGCTCATGCTGTCATGGAAGATCGCACCTGCATTGGCGACTGGCAACACCGTAGTGCTCAAGCCCGCGGAGTTCACTCCACTCACTGCGTTGGCCTTTGCTGATATTTGTCATGAAGTTGGGCTCCCGGCCGGAGTGGTGAACATCGTCACCGGCGATGGCCGCACGGGCGAGGCACTGGTCAAACATCCAGATGTGGACAAAATCGCCTTTACCGGCTCAACGGAAGTAGGACGCGCGATTCGCAAAACCACCGCTTCCACTCACAAAAAACTTTCTTTGGAACTTGGCGGCAAGTCTCCGTTCATCATCTTCGATGATGCCGATTTGGACAGCGCTGTCGAAGGTCTCGTCGATGGCATCTGGTTCAATCAGGGTCAGGTCTGCTGCGCCGGTTCGCGCCTTCTTATGCAGGAGAGCGTCGCAGATGCGCTGGTCAATAAAATTCGGGCACGCATGGAGGCGCTGCGCGTAGGCGCGCCGTTAGACAAGGCAATCGATATTGGAGCAATCGTTGCGCCAGTGCAGCTTGAACGCATCCGCCGTCTAGTCGATCAAGGCATTGCAGAAGGAGCAACCTGCTGCCAGCCCGGAACGGCGCTTCCCATTAGGGGACTGTATTATCCGCCGACGCTGCTCACCAATGTTCATCCGAGTTCGACCGTAGCGCAGGAAGAGATCTTCGGACCGGTGCTCGCTGCGATGAGCTTCCGTACTTTGCGCGAAGCCATTGAGCTCGCAAATAACACCACTTATGGCCTTGCGGCAAGCGTCTGGAGCGAGAACATTAATGTCGCGTTGCACGTCGCCTCGCAAATCAAAGCCGGCGTCGTGTGGGTGAACAGCACCAACCTCTTCGACGCAGCCTGCGGGTTCGGCGGCTATCGCGAGAGCGGCTATGGACGCGAAGGTGGGCGGGAAGGGCTGCTCGAGTATCTCGAGCCTTCATGGTTCAGAAGAGCGCCACTGCCGCCCAGGAGCGCGGGAAATTCGCAGCAGCAAGCGGCGGCAGACGAAGAACCGTCAGCGGGTACTCCCGGTACTCCCGGCATCGACCGAACCGTGAAGCTCTACATCGGCGGCAAGCAGGCTCGTCCCGATTCGGGATACAGCTTTGCGGTGTATGGAGGTGACGGCACACTGCTCGGCGAAGCTCCCCTGGGAAACCGCAAAGATATTCGCAATGCCGTCGAAGCTGCCCGCAAAGCCGAAGGATGGGGAAAGGCGACGGCGCACAGTCGCGCTCAGGTGCTCTACTACATGGCCGAGAACCTCTCGCAACGCGCGGTAGAAGTAACTGGGCGTCTGGCACGGGTGGTGGATGAAAAGCAATCCTCAGCCGAGGTTGAGGGCGGTATTGAGCGCATCTTCTCTTATGCGGCCTGGGCCGATAAGTTCGATGGCGCAGTTCACAATCCGCCGTTCCGCAATGTCTCAATTGCGATGAATGAGCCGATCGGGACGGTGGGAATAGTCGCCCCAGCAGAGGCGCCTCTGCTGGGATTCCTCTCCGTGGTTTTGCCCGCAATTGCGATGGGAAATACCGTTGTAGCGATTCCTTCGGAACGCTATCCGCTGATTACCGGCGATCTGTATCAACTCTTTGACACCAGCGACCTGCCTCCGGGCGTGGTGAACGTCGTCACTGGTCGAGCGACCGAACTCACGAAGGTCATTGCCGAGCACGACGACATAGATGCCATCTGGTGCTTCTCCGATGAAATCGGCGCTGCACAGGTAAAGACATTATCGATTGGAAATCTGAAGCAAGTCTTCACCAATGAAGGCCGCGCTATCGATTGGTTCAACAGCGATCAAGCCGAAGGCCGCTGGTTCCTGCAGCATGCGGTCCAGGTGAAGAACATCTGGGTGCCATACGGAGAGTAATGGAACAGCCGACTGCGGCCTTAGGGACCTATCGCCGATGAAAGGCCCAGCTCCCAAGCACGACACCGGTGAGCACATTCAGCGTGTGCGCCGGATTTGCATCGCCCTGCCTGGAACGACGGAAAAGTTGTCGCATGGCGAGCCTACTTTCTTCGTCCACAAGAAGGTCTATGCGATGTTCGCCGACAACCATCACAATGATGGCCACGTCGCCGTCTGGCTACCCGCTGCGCCGGGAGCCCAGCCGGCGTTAATTCGCCAGAATCCCATGGCTTACTTCAAGCCTCCTTATGTAGGCGTACGCGGCTGGGTCGGGATCGATCTCGATCACATTGATGACGACGAATTAGGCGCTCATATCCACGAAGCCTGGCAGATGGTCGCGCCGAAGAAGGCGAAGAGTCGCGGAGTGTAGGCGCTTCTTCCATTCACTTTGCGCGCCAGCCAATCTTTGTTTTTGTCGACAAATTCCCTGCTCAAGCGTTTCCAAATTCCCTGCGTTCTGTGAATGCAGCCGCTCTTTGCGTCTAAATGTTTTCACGTCAGCAACATACAAGTGCTTGAACACAATCCCTGCTCATTCGCGGTTAGTTCCCTGCCCATTTACAAAGTTCGTCGATTTTGGGCAGAAAGACGTAACTTTGAAGAAATTGCGCAAAGAATCCCTCTTTATTTCACTGTTAGCGCTTGAACCGGCGCTTGAGGGTGCTTGGGAAGAATAGGGGTAGGTCGTCGCACCGGGAATCAGGCGGTCTTCGTAACAACCCGCGCCTGCGCAGAGGGCGAAATGTACTTCCCGCCTACCGAGTTCATCCGAATGCGGAGAAGCTCGCCGAGCATCCGGGTACCGTCGCGCAGAGGGCTGATCTTGGAGCGATGATCGTGGGCCCACGAGACCGGTACTTCTGCGACACGCAGCCCGTAGCGACGGGCCAAGAAGAGAATCTCTGGATCAAATCCCCAGCGCTCGATCTTCATATTGGGGAAGATCGTCGTAACAGCTTTGCGATTGAAGGCTTTAAACCCGCACTGGGTATCGACGTAGGGAAGTCCAAGGATCGTGCGCAGCGCGACATTGAAGGCTCGACCGAGCATGCGACGATGCAGCGGCTGCTTGCGCGTCTGGAGTTCGCTCTGCAGATAGCGCGAGCCGATG
>DATEMI010000361.1:0-2768 GCA_035275665.1 Terriglobales bacterium
TGGAACTGGAGCCAGCCGAGCGAAGTCAGGGGACTGATCGATCCGATCGGCGAAATACCTCATCGTTTCGACATTGCTGGTAATGGCGGCGCGCAGTCTCTTTGCACCATAAGCTTTGAATGTCATCCACACCTTGAGTGCCCGGAAACTCCTCGAAAGCTGCGGGCCGTAGTCCTTGAAGTCAATTGTTCGTTCTCGCGACCTGTCTCCGTCACTCTCTTCAACGAGATAATCGGCTGCAACCTGGAACGTGTCCGGGAGCGCAACCGCTTGGCGGACGAGAATGCACGATGCCTCGACTGGCACGTACAACCACTTGTGCGGATTGACCACGACCGAGTCGGCTCGATCCAAACCAAAGAAGTGCCTCCCGGCAATGTCGGTCCGTGCCGCAGGTCCTCCGTAGGCCGCGTCGACGTGAAACCACAATGCCTGCTCCTGGCAGAAATCGGCCAAAGCATCTAGTGGGTCGACCGCTCCCGTATTGGTCGTTCCCGCGTTTCCCACGACGCAAATCGACCGAACTCCCAGGTTTCGGTCTTCCGCCACACGTTCGGCCAGCTTCACAACGTCAATCGTGAAATCGTCTCGCACAGGGATTTTGCGCAATTGGCTTCGACCCATTCCCAAAAGGTCCATAGACTTGTCGAGTGACGCATGCCCCTCTTCGGAAACGTGCGCCGAGAGCGGTGGACCTCCACCCATGCCGAGCGATGCTACGTCAAAACGTGCCTTGTGCCTGCGCGCCGCTGCGAGTCCGACGAAGTTACCGGCCGATCCGCCGCTCAACAAGCATCCTTCAGCCTCGGCCGGGTAGCCAATGAACTCCGCGATCCATCGAATGACTCGTCGCTCGACTTCGGATGCCGCAGGAGAAAAATGCCACTTGGTGCAGATCTGGTTTACGGCCGACGCCAACAGTTCGCCGATCACCGCCGCCTGGCTGCCGCATCCATTGATGTATCCGAAAAATCGGGGACTCAGATACAGTGTGGAATTCGCAAAGATGTTCCGTTCCACCTGTTCCAGGATCGCGTCCATGGGCTGCGGATCTTCCGGAAGGGCTTCGTCAAACAATGAGACGATCTCGCTCCGACTCTTCGCGGGCGTAATTGGGGCGTCGGAGAGCCCGCTGTAAAGGCGGATGACAGCCTCCGATGCGCTTTGCAGGTCGTTGCGAAACTCTTCCAGGCTGGAATCCAAACTGCTTTCTATAGTCGAGATCTGTCTGGTTGTATGAGCCTTGTTGGTCGGCATGATTTCAAAATATCGAGCCAAAATCGATTCGTCTTGGATGATCTTGCTTATAGCGGACCCGGTCGGCAGGTTTTAGAGCCGGTTATTCACAGCGCGGCGTAGCCGCAACCAAAGCACTTCGCTAAGCGTTCAGCTATCAGCGGTTGGCAATCAGCTTTAGCCACAAGCGCCATCGTTCGGCCATCCCTGAAGTCGTATTCGTCTCCCGGGTGCCGGCTAACTCAAGACCTGAGGCGTTCCCCATCTACGTATCATTGCAGGTTATTCCAAGACCTAAGAACGATACGGAGGAGAACGCCCATGCAAGAGTTTATCGCCAAACACCAGGAAAAGATCGCCGGCACACTCTCAGGATTTGATCGTATTGTATTCCCCGGTCATCTGCGCTCCATTGGCTACCCAGAAGGCATGATGTGCTATCTCTGGACGAATCATGTCTACCTCAAGAACTTTGGCGACCATGTCGAGATGGTGACCAAGCGCCTAAAGGAAGCTTCCTTGGCGGAAGCCACGGCTTGCGGACGACCGGTGCAGTATCTCAATTCCGGCCAGATCGATAAAGAAACTATCGCCCGCAACATCCTGGCCCAAGATAAGGTGCGCAGCGGACTGATATGCGTGCTCAGTTGTCTCGAGCCCTGCTCCACCTTCGCAATCCATCGCAACCGCCTAACCAAAAAACTGGAATTGAAGCGATCCCCTGGCAAGTGCCTCTTCCTCTACCACTACCAGATCCATCCCCTCTTCGGCTTTCTCAATGCCCGCATTCAAACTTGGTTCCCGTTCTCCATTCAGATCTGCCTCAATGGACGGGAATGGCTGGCGCGACAGATGCAAGCCGCCGGTCTCCATTACTTGCAGCAGGACAACTGCTTCCCTTGGATTGCCCACTGGAGTAAAGCTCAGCGCCTGATGGATCATCAGCTCAAAACCAAATGGCCCAAGCTGCTTAACGGCATCGCTCGCCAGCTGAACCCCATTCATGCCGAAATCTTCCGTAAACACCCCATCTCCTACTACTGGTCCACTTACCAGCACGAGTGGGCCCTCGATGTCGTCTTTCACCATGCCGCCGACCTGCGATATTTCTATCCCCGCTGGGTCAACCATGCCATGACCACCTTCTCCAGCCCCGATGTCATGCGTTTTCTGGGAAAGCGCATTAACTTGAGCGGCCACCTGCACCACAAGTTCTCCGGAGAAGTGGTCAGTGACTTCAAACGCCGGGCCGAAGGAGTACGCGTCAAGCATAGTGTCAACGGCAACTCCGTAAAACTCTATGACAAGGCCTATACTCCGAAAGGCAGCGTCTTGCGCGCCGAAGCCACCATCCATAACGCGGACGACTTTCGCGTCTATCGGCGCAAAGAAGGGGACCGCAAAGGGCCCCGCGCCTGGCGTCAACTGCGCCGCGGCATTGCCGACCTGCACCGTCGAGCCCAGCTCTCCCACAAAGCCGCAGCACGCTATCTCGACGCGTTCGCTACCGTCGACGACTCCACCACTTTGGA
>DATEMI010000362.1:0-4386 GCA_035275665.1 Terriglobales bacterium
TTAGCTCCGGGATCGGAATCCTTGTGCTGGTAAGTTGCTTCGGCTTCAATTTCCGCGACGTTTCTGCTGCTGCGCTGGTTCCCAATTCGGAATATCTCACGCTCACATCGCGACGAATGCGGCAATTTCTTGGCCTGCCAGGAGGACTGATCGAAGTCCTGGCATTCCTTTCAGCCGTCTTTGTGCTCTGTCTTTGGCGCAGGACCCGCTATTTTGGAAACGTTGCTCCTCTCCTGGTTGCCATTGCGGTGCCGTGGTGGCCAGGGCAATTCCTTTCTGCCTCGGCCCTGCGCGCCATGCCTTTTGCCCTCGTGTTTGTGGGCGGAATTTACGCCGATCTGCTGGAGCCTCGCTTCTTCGCCGGCCGCTTTCACCGCTTCGTCGCAGCCACCGCGTTCATGCTGGTCGGAGCGAGCGCGGTCCTCAGTCTCGTGGTTGTTACAAGCTCGTCATAGAAGAAAAGCCGTCCCGGAATGGGGCGGCTTGTCAGTAAAGACGGACTCTACACTACTCGCGGCTGGCGTTGATCGACGAGCATCTCCTTTTGCATCACCTGCTCGACCATGCGTTCAACGGTAGGCATGAACGGCTCGGGCGCCCCATTGATAGCCAGTCTTGAGTTGTGGCCCAAGGCAAGGGCCACCTCGTTCCACCGCAGCAGAGGAGAATCAAGCGGAATATGGGCGGTCTGAGGCTGGCGCTCCGGCTGTACGAGATACGCCACCCAGATCAGAAGGGAAGCGTAGTACACCACTGGCAAGAGTTGCGCCAAACCCGGCATCTTGCTGATGTGCGCTTGTGCCAAAGCGCTAAAAACCAGAAGTTGGAAGAACGCATCGATGCCAAATCCGAGTGCCAGACCGAACACCCGATTCTTTTTTGAAACGCCCAGGTGCTGAGATCCCATGAAGAGGAAAATCAATAGAGCGCATTCCATCACTCGAACGATTCGTTCAAAGCTGTTTACGCCAACGAACAACCAGTAGAGCTTGAGGTTGGGCTGCGTTGCTGGATTGCTTACAAAAACCAACAGGCCAACAACCAGGATGGAAGCGGCGGCCCACTTGAAGACAACTTTGGCTAAGTCTTGAAGGCCCGCGAATGGCTTGAATGCAGCACAGAAGATCTCGTAGAGGACCGCGATCTTGAACATGTCTGCCAAAGCGGTTCCCACCCAATAGCTGGCGTAATAAGTCCACGACTGTTCGCTGGAATAGTGGTAGAGCACAAACAAAACGATGTTTTTCAACGCCTGATAAGCCAGAAAAGACGCGAAAAACTTGAATTGCGGCAGCAGCTTACGGCGATAGAGGATGTAAACGCAGAGCAGCTCTAAGACAGGAGCAGTGGCCCAAATCAAGATGGATTGGAGAGAGAGGGCAGGCATGGATCACCTAATCGGGAGCAGCATAGCTGCTTGCCTGCCCTACTTCAAGCCGAAATATAGTCCAAAAGTAATCAGTACTAGCTGGTTACTAGTTAACCGCGCACATTCCGGGCGGGCAGATCGGAACCGGTTCGGCTCCGCTGCTCAACTGGTGCTTGGAGCTGGAAGTTGCGGCAGAGGCCACAGCAGCGGCCATAACGATGGTAGCGAACAGCAGACGGAGCGACTTCTTCATGGGATTCCCCCTAAGTAATGCCGAGTAACGTCATTACCTACGTAATCTGGTAATTGGTTACTTTGGTGACTGGACAATATCAGTAGGTACCGAATTTGAAAACAAGAATTTCTGTGGAAGCCTGTGGAAAAAAGCTGCTGAACTATACGCTCTCCAGCTTGCGACCAAGCTGATTTGGTTGGGATGGATTCAGCAACTTAGAGTTCAGGAGCTTGTTTATGCGCCGTTTAGGAACTCAAAACGCGGGGTAGCCCAATGTGTCCGGTTGTGTGCTAAAATTGTACTGTCTCAAAAGCGATAAATCCCTGAATAATCAACTGTTTTGCACCGTTTTTCGCTCCTAATCCGCAGTGATTTGCAGGGTCATTCCTGTCCTTAGAATTCCGAGTGGGGTCCCCATTGAAAGAAAGCGCAGCAGCTAGGACGCAAGTGGAACAAAGATTGAATGTCGAGAAAGAGCCGAAGCCGAAGAATGCCAACGGCAGTGCCAATGGCGAGTACACCGCTGACAGCATTAAGGCCTTGGAAGGGCTTGAGGCTGTACGCCTCCGTCCGGCCATGTACATCGGTTCCACGGGAGAGATGGGCCTTCATCACCTCGTATACGAAGTGGTGGACAACTCGGTCGACGAGGCTCTTGCCGGACATGCGGACCGCATCGATGTCACCATTCACATCGACAACTCCATCACGGTAATCGATAACGGACGCGGCATTCCCGTCGACGACATGGAGTATCACGGAGAGAAGCTACCCGCAGCGCAGGTTGTTCTCACCGTGCTGCACGCAGGTGGGAAATTCGATTCCTCAACCTACAAAGTATCGGGCGGACTGCACGGCGTCGGTGTGAGCTGCGTCAACGGGCTCTCACATCAGCTTGATCTTGAAATCTGGCGCGATGGATTCGTATGGGAGCAGAGCTACGCGAAAGGTCAACCCGTTTCCAAGTTCAAAAAGACAGGCACCACGAAGAAGCGCGGCACGAAGGTTCATTTCCTGCCGGACAAAGATATTTTCACCACGATCGAGTACAACTACGACACGTTAGCGCAGCGTCTGCGGGAGCTTGCGTTCCTCAACAAAGGCCTGACGATCACTCTGACTGACGAGCGCGCAACCGACAGCAAAACCGGCGAAGCTAAGCACGCGGAATTTAAGTACACGGGTGGCATTGCCGAGTTCGTGAAGCACCTCAACCGAGGCAAGACTGTGCTGCACGATAAACCGATCTACATGGAAGCCGAGCGCGACGGAGTAGGCATGGAGATTGCCGTCCAATACAACGACGCTTACTCCGAGGCGGTGTTCTCATTTGCAAACAACATCAACACCGTCGATGGTGGGACGCATCTCTCCGGTTTCCGTACGGCTCTAACACGAACCATCAACTACGCCGGCAGCAAGCAATTGGGGCTGCTCAAAGAAAACGAGAGCCTCTCTGGCGACGATGTTCGCGAAGGTCTGGTTGCAGTCGTCAGTGTGAAACTGCCGCAGCCGCAGTTCGAAGGGCAGACGAAAGGCAAGCTCAACTCCGACATTGCTGGAATCGTGCAGGCATTTGTTAACGAGCGGCTGGGTGCATTCCTTGAGCAGAATCCAACTATCGCGCGCCGAATCATTAACAAAGCGATAGAAGCCGCACGCGCGCGCGAAGCAGCGCGCAAAGCACGCGATTTGACGCGGCGCAAAGGCGCGCTCGATGGAGGCGGCCTGCCCGGCAAACTCGCTGACTGCTCAGAACGCAGCGCGGATCGGTGCGAGATTTATCTCGTCGAAGGTGAGTCCGCAGGTGGAACGGCGAAGCAGGGACGCGATCGCCGTTTCCAGGCGATTCTTCCACTGAAGGGAAAGATTCTCAACGTCGAAAAAGCACGGTACGACAAGATGCTCGGGCATGAAGAAATTCGCGCCATGATCACAGCGCTCGGCTGCGGAATCGGCAAGGAAGACTTTGATCCGATCAAGCTCCGTTATGGGAAAGTAATTCTCATGACCGACGCCGATGTCGACGGTTCGCACATCCGCACGCTGCTGCTCACGTTCTTTTTCCGTCACATGACCGAACTAATCAAGCGTGGACACGTCTACATCGCGCAACCTCCGCTGTATCGAATTAAGAAGGGAAAATTCGAGCAGTACATCAAGGACGATCGCGAATTCGTGAAAGTTATGGTTCGTCGCGCAGCCGATGGCATGACCGTGCGCTACGGGGAGGGCGCAGCGAAGTTAGAAGGGCCTGAGCTTACGAAGTTTATGACCAAGCTCAACGAGTATCTCGGCTTCTTCGAAAAGGTGAATAAGCATCTACGCGAACAGGGCATCGCAGAGCTGCTCCCAAGGATCGACTTCACAGCGCGCACTGATTTCGAGGGTTCAGAAAAGAGCATTCCGCCGAAGGTGAAAGAGCTCGAGAAGCGGATCAAGAGTCTGCTCAAGGAACTCGATTTGAAATCCGTCGAGATGCGCCATGAAGAAGAGCACAATACCTGGCTCGTGAGCTTCGTCGACTCTCAAGGCGCCGAGCGAATTATCAATTGGGAGCTCATTGCCTCGCCTGAGTACCGGCAGATGATGTCAAAGTACAAGCAGATCTCCAACTATATGGATCCGCCGTTCATCATCGAACACGCTCCCCGTGCCGAAAAGGGAAAGGCGGCGGAAGAAGAAACCGAGACTCCGATTGCCGAAGTCGAATCCGCGAAGCAGGAAAAGGGATCGGCAAAGCGCAAGAGCATAGCCGAGCCAGTGGAGAAGAAATCGCCTC